>NZ_VRVF01000014.1:0-75639 GCF_008040045.1 Methylobacterium sp. WL8
CCCCGGTCGTCCCCGTCGTCTACCGCATCGACATGCGCGACCCCAACAGCCTGTTCACCTCCCAGGCCTTCCGCATGCGCAACCGCGACCTCGTCTACGTCTCCAACGCCCCCTTCACCGAAGTCTCGAAGGTCGTCAGCGTCTTCTCCACCGTCGCAGGACCCGTCGCCTCCGCTGCATCCGTCTACGCCTACGCACGGTAGACGACACCGCGGCTTGCCGGATCGACGGTTTTCCCGGAAACAGGCGGCCGTCCGGGGCGCGGCGCAGCGTTTCGTGCGCCGCCTGCCGGGAGGGGCGTTGATGCCGAGAAGGGGCCTGATGACGATCGGACGCGCTTTCCGGTTCGGCCCGAACCTGCCCGGCCCCTGCTTCCGCGGTGTCAGCGCCGCCGCACTTCTGTTCGCGATGTTGGCGGTGGGACCGGCCGCGGCCGACGTCGTGGTCGGCGTGGCGGTGCCGCGTTCGGGGGCCTACGTCTCCGTCGGCGAGCAGGTGCTGCGCGGGGTCGAGGCTGCGGCCCGCGACGCCAACGCCAAGGGCGGCCTCGACGGTCAGACCATTCGCCTCGACGTCCAGGACGACGCCTGCGACTCGAACACCGCGACCGCCGTCGCCAACCATTTCGTGCGCTCGGACGTCGGCCTCGTGGTCGGCCACGTCTGCTCGAACGCGTCGCTCGCGGCGTCCGAGGTCTACAGCCAGAACGGCGTCACGATGATCACCGCGGCCTCGGTCTCGGCCAAGCTGACCGATCGCGGCCTGCCGACGATCTTCCGCGTCTGTGGGCGCGACGACGACCAGGCGCGCCTCTCGGCGATCGTGCTGGCCGAGCGGTTCCGCGACCGCAAGATCGCCCTCCTCCAGGACTTGACGCCTGCGGCGCGCGCGCTCGCCAACGCGACCAAGGACAACCTCAACCGGATCGGGATCAACGAGACGCTGCTGTCCGCCTTCTCACCGAGCGACGCCGACGACGCGGCTCTCGCCGACCGGCTGAAGGCCGCCGGCATCGAGGTCGCCTATTACGGCGGCGACGCCGTCGAGATGGGCCGTCTGGTTCGGATTTCGGCCGAGCGCGGCTTCCGGCCGCAATGGTTCGGCACCTCCGCCATCGCCACGCCGGACTTCGCCAAGATCGCTGGCGGGGCCAGCAACGGCGTGCTGATGACCTTCTACCTCGATCCGAGCCGCCAGCCGGCGGCGGCCGAGGTGGTCAAGGCGTTCAAGGCGGAGGGCGGCGAGCCGACGGGCTCGACGATCTACGGCTACGCCGCGCTCCAGGCTCTGGTGGCCGCCGGCAACTTTGCCCGGACGCAGGACCCGAGGCGCATCGCCGCGACGCTGCATGCCGAGCGCTTCGACCTCGTGCTCGGCACGGTCGGCTTCGACGGCAAGGGCGACGTCACCGCCCAGGGCTACGTGCTCTACGTCTGGAAGGACGGCGTCTTCACCCCGGCGCCGAAGTAGCCGATCGGCTCAGGCGGCCTCGGCCGCGTCGACCTCGGCTCCACGGCCGAGGCCGCGGAGGAGGTCGGCGAGGTGCGGGCGCACACCGAGCTGGAGCTTGTGTAGGCGCCGCACCGCCTCGTTCAGCGTTCCCTGGCGGTCGAGCATCCGGTCGGCGAAGCCGATCATCCGCGCGTTCGGCCAGGCCGGCTCGCGGATCGCGTGCAGGCGCCGCACGAGGGTTTCCGCCTCAACGGTCGGCTCCGCGTCGCTCATCAGGATCAGCAGCGCCGCGGTCGAGCGCGACAGGCCGTAATGGCAGTGGACGAGGAGATGCGCGGCGGGCCCCGCCTCGCGGTCGCGCCCGAAGGCCAGGATCTCAGCCACGTGGTCGGGCTCCGGCGGGACGAGGCCGTCGCCCGGGCCGAGGCAATCGTGGAAATAGAGGGTCGTGCGTCGGTGCGCCCCGTAGGCGGCGAAGCCCGCCGGCTCCGGCGTGCCCGGATCGAGCAGCGACAGCACGCGGTCGACGCCGCTCGCGCCGTGGCGGGCGAGCTCTTCGAGGCCGCAGACCGTGTGGAGGGTGATGGAAGCCGGTGTCACGATGGCACCGCCCTACCACGCGCTGCCCGCGGTTTCGAGACCAGCGCCGGACGTGTTAGGGCCGCGGGACCGCGACCGATGCCTTGAGGGAGGTGCCATGACGACCGTGAAGCGACGTGCGCTCCTCACCGCGGGGCTCGGTGCCGCGCTGTCGGCGCCTGCGCTCGCCGCCGCGCCGGCGCAGAACGGGTCGGAGGTCCGGTGGCGGTTGGCCTCCGCCTTCCCGAAGAACCTCGACATCCTGTTCGGGGCGTCCGAGGCCCTCGCCCGCATCGTCGGCGAGGCGACAGACGGGCGCTTCGCGATCCAGGTCACGGGCCCGGGCGAGCCGGTGACGGCCGACGGGCTGCTCGACGCCGTGGCGGCCGGGACGGTCGAGATGGGCCACGGGCCGGCGACCGTCGCGCCCGGCAAGGACCCGACCCTCGCGCTCGCGACTGCCCTCCCTTTCGGTCTGAACGCCCGTGGCCAGAACGCGTGGTGGCTCGCCGGCGGCGCCAACGACCTGTTCGCGGAGCTGTTCGCCAAGAACGGGCTCGCCAGCCTGCCCGGCGGCAACACCGGCGCCCAGATGGGCGGCTGGTTCCGGCGCGAGATCAAGACGGCGGCCGACCTCCAGGGGCTGAAGGTCCGCATCGGCGGCCTCGGCGCGCAGGTGCTGGCCAAGCTCGGCGCGGTGCCGCAGGCGGTCTCCGGCTCTGAGATCGCCGCCGCGCTCGAGGCCAAGCGCCTCGACGCCGCCGAGTGGATCGGCCCCTACGACGACGAGCGCCTCGGCCTTCAGAAGGCGGCGCCGATCTACCATTATCCCGGCTTCTGGGAGGGCGGCGCGATGCTGCACTTCTGGCTCAACGCCGAGACGTGGAAGGCCCTGCCCAAGCCCTATCGCGCGATCCTGCAGGCGGCGGCGGCCGAGGTCGCCGCCGACGTCCAGGCGAAGTACGACGCCCGCAACCCCGGCGCCCTCCGCCGGCTGGTGGCGACGGGCGCGCAGCTGCGCCCGTTCCCGCAGGATGTGATGGAGGCGGCGCTGAAGGCGGCCAACGACGTCTACGCCGAAATCGCCGCCAAGAACCCCGATTTCCGCCGGATCCACGAGGCGATGAAGACTTTCCGCAACGAGGAATACCTCTGGTTCCAGGTGGCGGAGTACACCTACGACAATTTCATGATCCGGGCGCGTGCGCGCGGATAAGGCCGGTGCCGCCGTCCCTGGTTTCGTGGCAGGGTCGCGGTTCTCCGATGCCCGTTCGCGACAGGGCCGAAGTGGTCGCGGGAACAGCACGCGATGATGCCCGATGACGATGCGGTCCAAAGCTCCGGTCAGCGCTCGGGCCAAGGCTCCGGGGACGAGGCCGTCGACGACGCGCAGGAGCGGCCCGAACGCTTCCTGATCGTCGGCGTCGGCGCGTCGGCCGGCGGGATCGAGGCGCTGGAAGGCTTCTTCCGCGGCATGCCGTCGATGCCGGGTCTCGGGATCGTCATCGTCACGCATCTCAGCCCCTGGCGCGAGAGCGTGCTGCACGAGATCGTCTCGCGCTTCACCGACATGCCGGTTGAGGTCGCGAGCGACGGCGTCGCGGTCGCGGAGAACCACGTCTACGTCCTGCCGGCCGACGCCGTCGTCGGCATCCGTGACGGGCTCCTCGTCCTGCGCCACCAGAGCGCCGAGCACCGCGAGCGTCACCCGGTCGACATCTTCCTCAGCGCGCTCGCCGCCGACCAGGGCGAGTATGCCGGCGGGGCCATCCTGTCGGGGGGCGACTCCGACGGCACGCTCGGCATCAAGGCGATCAAGGAGCACGGCGGCGTCACGTTGGCCCAGATTGCCAATGGCGACGGGCCGCAGCACCCGAGCATGCCCTCCAGCGCGATCGCGACCGGGTACGTCGATTTCGGCGTGCCCTCGCACGAGATGGGCGCGAAGCTCGTCGCCTACCGGGCGAGCCTGTCGATGACCGACACGATCCTGGCCGGCAACGAGGCCGGCCCGTCGCCCGACGAGCTGCGCGGGGAGATCTACGCGATCCTGCGCGCCCAAGTCGGGCACGACTTCGGCGGCTACAAGACCAAGACCTTCCTGCGCCGCGTCCAGCGCCGGATGCAGATCCTGCAGGTCGAGGTCGTCGCCACCTATGTCGAGCGGCTGCGTCGCGACCCGGTCGAGGTCTCGGCCCTGTTCCGCGACCTCCTGATCAACGTGACCACGTTCTTCCGCGACGCCGAGGCGTTCGCCATGCTCAGCGAACGCGTCATCCCGAAACTCTTCGAGGGGCGCGGCGCCGACCAGACCGTCCGGGTCTGGGTGCCGGGCTGCGCCACCGGCGAAGAGGTGTTCTCGCTGGCGATCCTGATGATCGAGCACATGGAGACGCTGACCGCGGCCTGCCGGGTACAGATCTTCGCCACCGACATCGACGAGCACGCCCTCGGCGTCGCGCGCGCCGGCCGCTATCCGGAGCAGCTGCTCGACGGCGTCTCGCCCGAGCGCCGGCGCCGCTTTTTCCTGCAGGACGGGGCGAGCTTCGTGCTGGCCAAGACCGTGCGCGACCTGTGCATCTTCTCGCCCCACAGCGTCATCCGCGATCCGCCCTTCTCGCGGCTCGACATGGTCTCGTGCCGGAACCTGCTGATCTATTTCGGGCTCAGCATCCAGAACCAGGTGCTGCCGACCTTCCACTACGCGCTGAGGCCCGGCGGCTTCCTGTTCCTCGGCATGTCGGAGAACCTGAGCCAGTTCGCCGACCTGTTTGCGCCGATCGACAAGAAGCACCGCATCTTCCGCAGCCGCGCCGACAACGCGACCGAGCCCCGCGTCCCCCTCGCTCTCAGCGGATTGCGCGCGATGTCCCATGGCAGAGACCTGAGACCGCGCCAGGGCGGCAACAGCTCCCTGGCGCTCCGCCATTCGGTCGAGATGCAGGTCCTGGAGCGGTTCACGCCGCCGCACGTCGCGGTGAACCGCCAGGGCGACGTGGTCTACTACTCGAACCGCACCGGCAAATATCTCGAGGCGGCGGCGGGACTTCCCACCCGTCAACTGCTGACGATGGCGCGCAAGGGGTTGAGGCTCGAGCTCCGGGCCGCGTTCCGCGAGTCTGTCGACACCAACGCCCAGGTGGTGCGCGAGGGGCTCGTCGTCGAAGGCGACGACGGCCGCGTCCAGATCGTCACCGTGACCATCGAACCCCTCGTCGCCCAGCGATCCGAGGAGCCGCTGTTCCTCGTGCTGTTCAGCGACGAAGGGCCCTCGATCAGCCGCGAGGCGGCGCAAAAGCGCTCGGTCTCCGCCCACGACGAGGTCGCGCTCCAGATCGAGCGGGAGCTGCGCGAGACCCGCGAGCGGCTGCAATCGCTGATCGAGGAGTACGAGACCGCGCTGGAGGAGCTGAAATCGTCCAACGAGGAACTCGTGTCGGTCAACGAGGAGCTGCAATCCACTAACGAGGAGCTGGAGGCCTCTAAGGAGGAGCTGCAATCGGTCAACGAGGAACTCTACACCGTCAACGCCGAGCTGAACGGCAAGGTCGAGGCGCTGGATCGCGCCAACACCGACCTGCACAACCTCTTCGCCAGCACCGACATCGCGACGGTGTTCCTCGACGCCAAGCTCGTGATCCGCAGCTACACTCCCGCGGTCACCGAGATCTTCAACATCCTGCCGAGCGACCGCGGACGCCCGATCACCGACTTCGCCGGGCGGCTGACCCTGCCGAACCTGGCCGAGGACGTCGCCGCGATCATGCAGGGCAGCGACACGATCGAGCGGCAGATCGACCGGACGAAGGATTCCGCGCGCTTCCTCGTGCGGCTCGCGCCCTACCGAAACGGCGAGAACCGGATCGAGGGCGTCGTCGTCAGCTTCATGGACGTCACCGTGCTCGCCCGCGCCGAGATGAGCCAGCGCGTGCTGGTGGCGGAGTTGCAGCACCGGACCCGCAACCTCCTGGCCGTGGTCCAGTCGATCGCCCGGCAGACCCTGGGAACGGGGTCGGCGGTCGAGGCCTACTCTGAGCGGCTGAAGGCGCTCGGCCGGGTGCAGGGCCTGTTCGGCCGCTCCGACAGCGGCGCGGTCGACCTCGCCGAGCTGGTGCGGCTCCAGCTGCGCGCCCACGGAACCGAGGAGGGCAGCCGGATCACCATCGACGGGCCGGAGGTCGCCCTCGGCTTCGAGCACGTCCAGACCTTCGCCCTCGCGCTGCACGAGCTCGCGACCAACGCGATCAAGCACGGTGCCCTCGCACAGGCCGGCGCCCGCCTCGCCATCGCCTGGTCCCTGGAGGCGAACCCGGCCAGCGGCCGGCTGCTCGTGCTCGATTGGACCGAGAGCGGGGTCGCCATGCCGCCGGAGCCCGAGCGGCGCGGTTTCGGGCGCGACCTGATCGAGAAGGCGCTGAGCTACAGCCTGCGCGCTCAGGCATGGTTCGAGCTCGGGGCCGACGGCGTCCACTGCCGGATCGAGATGCCTCTATGAGTCGTGACCTCGGGCGGCTACACCTTCAGACGGCAATTGGCGCCGACCGCCGGGACGTCTCGGTCCTCAAGCATGGTTCGGCGCTCAGGTTCGAGACGGCATGAACAACCCCTTCATCCGGAAACTGGAGAACTTCACCCGTTTCTCCCAGGCGGAGCGCAAGGCGCTCGAGGACGCGACCGGGCAGAACGTGCGCCGCCTCGGCTCGCGCGAGGACATCGTCAACGAGGGCGACGAACCGCGCGCCGTCAATCTCGTCCTCGAAGGATGGGCCTGCCGCTACAAGCAGCTTCAGGACGGGCGCCGGCAGATCATCGCGTTCTTCCTGCCGGGCGACCTCTGCGACCCGCACATCTTCACACTGCGCCAGATGGACCACGCCGTCGCCTCGCTGACCCCGGTGACGCTGGCCCGGGTCACCCAGCCCACCATCGAGGGCCTGACGGAGAGCTCGACCCGCATCGCCGAGACGCTGTGGTGGGAGATGCTGCACAACGCGGCGGTCCAGCGCGAGTGGACGGTGAGCCTCGGCCAGCGCTCCGCCGTCGAGCGCCTCGCCCACCTGCTGTGCGAGCTGTACATGCGCCTGCGCGCGGTCGGCCTCACCGAGGGCACCGCCTACGACCTGCGGGTGACGCAGGCCGACCTCGCCGACACCCTCGGGCTGTCGAGCGTCCACGTGAACCGGACCATCCAGGAGCTGCGCGGCGCGGGCCAGATCACCTGGAAGGGCCGGCGCCTGACGATCCACGACCTGCCGGCGCTGATGGCGTTGGCCCTGTTCGACCCCAACTACCTCCACCTCGATCACGAGGGTGCGCATCTCGATGCGCAGTGAGATCCGTTTCGCTCCGGCCACTTTCGCGCGCCGCGCCGCCCGGCGTGGCGGCGATCCCTCCGTAGCGACGGCCGTCCGATGAGCGACGAAGGCCGGATCGCCGCGCTCGAAGCCGAGAACGCGGCCCTGCGCCGACGCCTCGTCGCCGCCGGCCTCGACCTGGATGCGTCGGCGTCGGCGTCGCCCGAGGTGGACGCGGTGCTGCACCGGACGCGCAACACCCTGGCGATGGTCCGCGCGATCATCCGCCGCTCGGCCGATGCGGATCGAAGCGCCGAGGATTGCATGATGCGCCTCGACGGCCGCCTCGGTGCGATCGCACGGGTGCAGAGCGCCGGCATCGCCGACCCGTCGGCCGGCCTCGACCTGCACTCGATCGTCGCCGATGCGCTGATGGCGTTGCTGGCCCGCGAGGGCGAGCGCGTCCACATCGTCGGGCCGAAGGTGCTGCTGGCCCCGCGTGTCGCCGAGGTGTTCGCGCTGGCCGCCCACGAGCTCGCCAGCAACGCGATGGAACACGGGGCGCTGACGGTCCCCGACGGCCGCATCGCCGTCACCTGGACTCTCGACTCGTGCGGGGATGCGCCGACCCTCTCGCTCGGCTGGACCGAGACCGGATTGCACGACTTGCCTGCCGAACCGGCGCCGCTCGGCTTCGGCACCGAGATGCTGACGCGCACCCTGCGCTACGAACTGGGCGCAGAGACCACCCTCGCCTACCGGCCGGACGGCCTGCGCTGCACGATCCGCTTCGCGCTGGCGCCGCGGCTCGGACGCGTCGTCGAGGCTCCGGCGGAGGACGGGGGCGACGCCTAGAGCATTTTCGAGCGAGGTGGATGCCGGCTCGCGTGAAGGAAATGCAACCACACCCGGCTCGAGCATCGTCCGTGATCCAGAGATCATGGACGATGCTCCAGGCGCCGCCGACGGCGCTCAGGCCCCGAACAGGACGCGGGCGATCGTCCCCGGCTCGACCGGCTTCTCGCAATGGGCGACCGCAGCGTAGCGCGGCGGCACCATCGTCCGGTCGTAGCCGGTGGCGAAGACGAAGGGGACACCCCGCGCCGTCAGCGCGTCCGCCAGCGGGAAGACCATCTCGCCCTGCAGGTTGATGTCGAGCACGGCCCCGTCGAGGTCTGGCGCCTCGGCGAGCAACGCCAGCCCGTCGGCGACGGTCGCCGCCGGTCCCACCACTTCGGCGCCCTCCGCCTCGAAGCTGCGCGCCAGATCGGACACGATGAAGTAGTCGTCCTCCACGAGCAGGACGCGGCGCTTGGCCAGCGGTGCCGTCGACGTGGCGTCGCCCATTCGGTCCATCGATCTCAAGACGTTCCACGACCGCGCCCGTCGCGACGTTCATGGCATAGAATGCCAGGGAAAGCGGCCGCGGGCGAGCGGCGTGCGCGCAAGTCGCTCAGGGCGTGCGCTTGCGTAGGACGAAGTTGCCCGAGGCGAGGAATTTCTGGGCGCGCTTGCCGGTGTCGACCTCCGTCGTGAAGACGTTTCCCTTCGAATCGACGGCGAGGTTGTGGACCCAATGGAATTGCCCGGCTCCGCGGCCGTTGCGGCCGAAGGCGCCGAGGGTCTCGCCGGTGGCGCGCGACAGGGTTCGCACCTCGTTGTTCGCCCCGTCGGCGTTGAAGAGGAAGCTCTCGTCGGCATCGGGCCACAGCGCGAGCTCCCAGACCGTGCCGTCGGCGCGGGTCTTCGTCTCGACGAACATCTCCTTCGCGAAGCTGCCGTCCTTCCGGAACACCTGGATACGGTCGTCGGTGCGGTCGCAGACATAGACGAGCCCGTCGCGCGCGATCTTCACACAGTGCACCGGGTTGGCGAATTGCTGCGAGGGAGCTGCGGCCGGATCGTAGGCGGGTAGCTTGTCGTCGGTCGGCGGGCGGCCGTAGGCGCCCAACATCCGCTTGAACGCCCCGGTCTCGGAATCGAACACGATGATTCGGTGATTGTAGTAGCCGTCGGCGACGTCGACTTCGTTGGCGGCGTCGAAGTCGACGTTGGCGGGCCTGCCGAGGCGGCTCGTGTCGCGGCTGTCGGTCTGCGGGCCGGACTTGCCGATCTGCATCACGAACCGCCCGTCGGCCGTGAACTTGAGCAGCTGCCCGTCGTTCGCGCCGTTGCCGGCGATCCAGACGGAGCCCTTCGGGTCGACCTGGATGCCGTGCTCGTTCTCGGGCCAGTCGTAGCCCTGCCCCGGGCCGCCCCAGGAGCGCAGCACCGTGCCGGCCTGATCGAATTCGCGCACCGGGGGCGCCGGCTTGCAGCATTTCGTCCGCGGCGGATCGAGGCTCGCCGCCTTCTCGTCGTCGGTGAGCGTCCGCGGGCGCTGGATCACCCAGACGTGGTCGTCGGCGTCCACCGCGACGCCGGATGCCTGACCCATGATCCAGTTGTTCGGGAGTGGCTTCGGCCAAGCCGGATCGACCTGGAAAGTCGGCACCTCGGCCGCTTCTCCGAGACCGACGGGGATCGCGGCCTATACGAACCCGATCGCCAGCGCTCCAGCGAGCCTGCGCAGGATGTCGTCCTCCCGGCGGCGCTTCTGCGCCTTCCAGACGATCTTAGGCTCGCCTCGATGCGCGGCCAGGGCACGGGGGCGGCAAAGCCGCGCCGACGGTGACAGATCGCGGGAAACGGTTCGAGGCGACGCGGGAAGGGGCGCACCAAGAAAAAAGGCCACTCCCGAAGGAGCGGCCCGAAGTCTAGGGAGGAAACGCCCAAGAAGGGCAGCAGGACCGCGACGCCATCGCTGTCCCGCGTTGCACAATCTGATCCTCCCTCGCCGAAATACAAGGGGGTTCGGTCAGTGACCCTGTCGTTTCTCGGCCCGACCTGCAGCTCGGTCGAAGCATGTGTTGAAAATGTCGCAGACGGGTTCGATCAATCTTCGGCCGTCCTTGGTGTCGTCCTTGAGCGACAAATGCATGCAAATGACTGATCGAAAACAGGTTTCGTCCACCGATGCGGCCCTGTGCTATGGCCCGGATTTCAGCCCCTCCCGCATTGGTGCGCGCGGGACGATCGCGATCTCCGCTCTAGCTGAGCCGGTACGGTTCCGGGCCGTGGACCGGGTTGGGGACGACGCGAGACGATGGCGATTCACGAAAAGCGCTTCCGGGTCCTGAACGATGTCGCACCGCGGAAGGGCGGCGCTTACGTCTTGTACCTGCTGCAGCAGGCCAACCGCGCGCATCACAACCCGGCGCTGGAATACGCGATCGAGGAAGGCAACCGCCTCGGGCTACCGGTGGTCGCCTGCTTCGGGCTGCTCGACGGCGCCAACGGGTTTCCCGAGGCCAACGCCCGGCACTACGCCTTCCTGCTCCAGGGGCTCGCCGACGCGAAGGCGGGACTGGAGAAGCGCGGCGTCGGCTTCGTCATGCGCAAGGCTTCGCCCGCCGAGATCGCGATCGACCTCGGCCGCGAGGCCGCCCTCCTCGTGCTTGATCGCGGCTACCTCGCGATCCAGAAAAGCTGGTACGGCGAGATCGCGAAGGCCGTCGAGACCCGCGTCGTGCAGGTCGAGGGCGATGTGGTGGTCCCGGTGGAGACCGCTTCCCCCAAGCACGAGTTTGCCGCGCGCACGCTGCGCCCAAAGCTGCACAAGCTGTGGGCCGATTTCGTGGAGCCGCTCGCGGCCCGCAAGGTCGAGCATAAAGCCGACGGCCTGAAGCTCCCGAGTGAGATCGATCCGTCCGACCCGATGAAGGTCCTGGCCGGGATGACCCTCGACACCGACGTCGGGCCGGTGAAGCGCTTCGTCGGGGGCGAGACGCAGGCGCGCAAGCGCCTGAAGGCGTTTCTCAAGGACGGGCTGTCCGGCTACGGCAACGGCCGCAACCGGCCGGAGGCGGCGGCAGCTTCGCACATGAGCCCCTACCTGCATTTCGGCCAGATCTCGCCCGTCGAGATCGCGCTCGCCGTGCGCGCGGCGAAGGACGGCGACGACGACGACCGCGGCGCCTACCTCGAGGAACTGGTCGTCCGGCGCGAGCTGGCCTCGAACCACGTCTTCTACACCGAGGGCTACGACCACTACGCCAAGGCGGTGCCCGACTGGGCGCAGAAGACGCTGGCCGAGCACGCGGAGGATCCGCGGCCCTACAGCTACACCGAGGCGCAGCTCGCGGCCGGCGAGACCCACGACCGTTACTGGAATGTAGCGCAGGCGGAGATGCGGGTGACCGGGTACATGCACAACCAGTTGCGCATGTATTGGGGCAAGAAGATCCTCGAGTGGTCGCCGTCGCCGAAGGTCGGCTTCGAGCGGACCCTGCGGATCAACAACCGGTACTTCCTCGACGGGCGCGACGCGAACTCGTTCACCAACGTCGCCTGGGTCTACGGCCTGCACGACCGGCCGTGGGCGCGGCGCAAGGTGTTCGGCACCGTGCGCTACCAGAGCGAGAACTCGCTCAAGAAGTTCGACGCCAAATCCTACGTGAAGGCCGTCGAGACCCTGTGCGCGGCGGAGAAATAGCCGTCGCGCCCCTCGCGGCCTGGCCCGCTCCTCGCTAAGGCAGGGCGGCCGACGCAAACCTCGCCCCAGGCAGGCTTGCCGAGGCGAGCGTGTTCCGTCGGTGTCGAGTCCTCGCGCAATGCCGCCCCGTTTCCGCACCCGCGCCTCGATCGCGCGCCTGCGCCGCGTCTCCATCGGCGCCTACCCGCTCTGGCGCGGGCGGTTGCTGTTCCTGTTCGGCGGCATCTGCGTCGGCCTCGCCGCCGTCCTGATGGCGCGCTGCGCCGACGCGGCGCAGGTCGGCTTCAAGGCGCTGGTCGGCGTCTCGCCGCTGGTCGCCCTCGTGGCGACGCCCGCGGGCTTCGCGCTGGCGGCCCTGCTGGCGCGGACCGTCTTCCCGAACTCGCAAGGCTCGGGCATCCCGCAGGTGATCGCCGCGCGCCACACCCGCGATCCGGCCTTTCGCCACCGCCTGATCTCGCTGCGCGTCGCCTTCGGCAAGATCGTGGTGATGACCTTGGGCCTCGCCTGCGGCGCCTCGTCGGGCCGCGAGGGGCCGACGGTGCAGGTCGGCGCCGCGATCATGGCCGCCGTCGGCCGCCTCACCCCGGATCGGCTGCCCGGCCTGATCCTCGCCGGCGGCGCGGCCGGGGTCGCGGCCGCCTTCAACACGCCTCTGGCCGGCATCGTCTTCGGGATCGAGGAGCTCGGCCGGGCCTACGAGCCGCGCTCGTCCGGCCTAATCGTCGCCGGGATCGTCGCCGCCGGCCTCACCTCGCTCTGGCTCGTCGGCAACTACACCTATTTCGGAACCAGCGACGTGACGCTGCCGCTCGGCAAGGGCTGGCTCGTTGTGGTCGTCCTCGGCGCGGCGGGGGGCTTTGCCGGCGGCGTGTTCAGCCGTCTCGTGATCCTGTTCGCGCGCGGGCTCCCGGGCCGGGGCGGACGCTGGATCGCCCGGCATCCGATCGCCTTCGCGGGGCTGTGCGGCCTCGGCGTCGCGCTCGCGGGGCTCGCCTCGGGCGGATCGGTCTACGGCACCGGCTACGAGGAAGCGAAAGCGCTGCTGCACGGCGATTCGGCAGCCCGGCTCGACTTCGCGCCGCTGAAATTCTGCGCCACCGCGCTCTCGGCGATCAGCGGCATCCCCGGCGGTCTGTTCGCGCCCTCGCTCGCGGTGGGCGCCGGCCTCGGGGGCATGCTTCAAGACGTGTTCCCGCACGTGCCGATCGGCGCGCTGGTGCTGACCGGGATGGTCGCCTACCTCGCCGGCGTGCTGCAGGCGCCGATCACCGCCTTCGTCATCGTCACCGAGATGACCCAGGACCACGCGATGATGATCCCGCTGATGATCGCGGCGGTGCTGGCCGACGCCGCCTCGAAGACCGTCTGCCGCACCGGCCTCTACCACACGCTGGCCGAGATCATGCTCGCCCGCGCCGCGCCGGCGCAGGACGAGGCCGAAATTCCGGGCGCGTCCGCGCGGGTCGGCGGGAACGGTTGAGCTTGGGCCGCATTGATCGGACGCTTTCCACGCCGGCCGTTCGCCGGTTCGATCCGGAGTTTTCGGCATGACCCTTCTGAAATGGGCCCTCATCTGCTTCGTCGTCTCGGTCATCGCCGGCGGCCTCGGCTTCACCGGCATCGCCTCGGGCGCCGGCTCGCTCGCCCGGATCCTGTTCGGCATCTTCCTGGTGATCGCGATCGTCATCGTCGTCATCGCCTTCGCCGTCGGTCAGGCGGTGTTCTAGGGCGCGCCACGTGGCGTCGGGCCTGAGCCGGGGCGCCCCCCCGGCGAAGCGCACGTGTCTGGTCACCGGCGCCACCTCCGGGATCGGCTACGAGACCGCCCTGGGGCTGGCCAAGGCCGGCGCCCGGGTCGGGATCGTCGGCCGTGACCCTGGCAAGGTCGCGGCGACGGCGGCCGCGCTCACCGCGGCCGTGCCGGGCGCCGCGATCGACCGCTTCGTCGCCGACCTTTCGTCGCAGGCGGAAATCAGGCATCTAGCCGGCGAAGTCCGCGCGGCCTATCCCCGCCTCGACGTGCTGGTGAACAACGCCGGGGCGATCTTCGACCGGCGCGAGACCACCGTGGATGGCTTCGAGCGGACCTGGGCCCTCGACCATCTCGGCTACGTCCTCTTCACCCTCGAGCTTCTCGACCTGCTCAAGGCCTCCGGCCGGCCGGGCGCCGCCGCCCGCATCGTCAACGTGGCCTCGGCCGCGCACACCCGCGGCCGCATCGCCTTCGACGACCTCCAGGCCGAGCGGTCCTACGGCGCGATGCGCGCGTATTCGCAGGCCAAGCTCGGCAACGTGCTGTTCACCTACGCGCTCGCCCGCCGCCTCGCCGGCGCGCCCGTGACAGTGAACGCCCTGCATCCCGGCGTGATCGACACGGGCTTTGCCAAGAACACCGGCGGCGCGTTCGGCCTCGCCTGGAACCTGATCCGTCCGTTCCTCAGCACCCCTGCCGCCGGCGCGGCGACGACGCTGCACCTTGCGACCGCGACCGCGGCCGAGGGGGTGAGCGGGCGCTACTTCGCGCGTAACCGCGAGAAGACCTCGTCGCGCTACAGCCGGGACGAGGCGGTGCAGGAGCGGACTTGGGCGATCAGCCTGGAGCAGGTCGGGCAGGCACCGATCGAGGCGTGGACATGAACGCCTGGGAACCGTGCCCGAACGTTCGAGAAGCGCGGACAGGAGCGTCCAACCGTTTGCTTTGGGGCAGGCGGTCCGCTCCCGACCGAGCTCCGTCGTGGAAGCGACTCGTTAGACCAGACCTCGATGAGCCCGACTCATCGAGGTCTGGCCCCCGCGACTGCGGGGCGGCGGCAATCCGCCGGACCTCATGGGTTCCTACCCATGAGACTTGGTATTCGACCGGCCGAAAGCGGGTGTCGGTCGGCGTCGCCGCGTTGGTCTGTCGCTCCGAACCGCCCGCTTCTCTGTGGAGTTCGGCTGGCCGACTCGGTCGCGGAGGGCGACAGGCCAGCCTCAGGCCAGCTTAGGGCGGAAGGGAAGAACGAGACCTTCCGGACGCAAGCTCGTCATGAGGGTCCGCGCGAGTTCCGACTGTCCGAACGGCTTGGTCAATCGCGGGACCGGAACCAGGCCGTTCTGAGGCAGCTCGGCGTAGCCGCTTGCAAGGATCGCGACCATGTCCGGATACTCGGCCCAGATCGCGTCGATCAGCTGCGTCCCGGTCATACCGGGCATCATCTGATCCGTGATGACAAGATCGATGGTCTCCCTCGACCGACGCAGGATGCGCAGAGCCTGCTCCCCGGAGACCGCCTCGACGACCGTGTGCCCGAGATCTTCGAGCATCGCCGCCGTGTTCATCAGCACCAGAGCATCGTCGTCGACGACCAGGACCGTGACCGGGTCGAGCTTCGGAAGTTCCGGCTCGGCCTGTCGGTCGGGTTGGATCGCTTTGCTCATGTCGGCCTCGGGCAACCAGAGCTCAGCCGTCGTGCCCTGGCCCTTGACGCTCTTGAGGAGCAAACGGCCGCCCGACTGCTCGGCGAAGCCGTGGGCCATCGAGAGGCCGAGCCCGGTGCCTTTGCCGACGCCCTTGGTGGTGAAGAACGGCTCCGCCGCCTTCGCCAAAGTCTCCGCATCCATGCCTTCGCCGGTGTCGATCACGGACAGGCAAACGTAGTTGCCCGGCTTCAGGCCTTGGACGTCCTCGGCCGAAACTTTGGCCTCGCGGGCGACCAGCGTGATCGTGCCTCCGGCCGGTGTGGCGTCGCGTGCGTTCACGCAGAGGTTCAGGACGACCAGTTCGAGTTGGTTGGCGTCTGCCAGAACGTGCGGAAGCTGCAGTGGGAACTGCATGTTCACCGGGATGTTCAAGCCGATCGACCGCTGCAGCATGTCGCCCATGCCGCGGATGAGGTCCGGCACGTCGACGGGCGTCGTAGACAACTCCTGCCGCCGCGCGAACGCAAGCATGCGCTTGGTCAGGGTCGCGCCACGATGGGCGGCCTGGATCGAGTTGTCGATCAGCTGCCGGAGCTTTGGGTCGGGCGGCAGGCGCTTGCGGGCAAGCTCCAGGTTGCCGAGAACCACCGCGAGCAGGTTGTTGAAGTCGTGGGCCACCCCTCCGGTGAGCTGCCCGACCGCCTCCATCTTCTGAGATTGGATGAAGCGTGCACGAGTCTCTTCGAGCGCCTGCTGCGCGTCGCGTCGCTCGGTGATGTCACGTGTGATCTTGGCGAAGCCGATGAGTTCGCCGTGGTCACCCCGGATGGCGTCGATCACGACGTTGGCCCAAAAGCGTGAGCCGTCCTTGCGGATGCGCCAGCCTTCGGCTTCGAACCGGCCTTCTTTCGTGGCCGTCGCCAGCGCCGTTCCCGGCAGATCGGTCGCCCGGTCCTCGTCGGTGTAGAACCGCGAGAAATGCTCGCCGATGATCTCCGCGTCGGAGTAGCCCTTGAAGCGCTGGGCGCCCTTGTTCCAGCTGGTCACCCGCCCAGTCGGATCGAGCATGTAGATGGCATAGTCGCGCACGCCTTGAACCAGCAGGCGGAAGCGCTGCTCGCTCTGTCGCAAGGCGGCCTTCGTGGCCTGCTGCTCGGTGAGATCGCGGGTCACCTTGGCGAACCCGAGCAGCGTGCCGTCCTCGGTGCGGATCGGGTCGATAAGAACGTGCGCCCACATCAGGCTGCCATCCTTTCGAACGCGCCAGCCCTCCTGCTCGAAGCGGCCTTCGGTCTCGGCGATCATCAGAGCCCGCGCTGGAAGGTCCGTCGCCCTGTCCCCGACCGTATAGAACCGGGAAAAATGCTGTCCGACGATCTCGTGGTCAGTGTAGCCCTTGAAGCGCTGTGCGCCCTTGTTCCAGCTTGTGACCACGCCTGCCGGGTCGAGCATGTAGATCGCGTAGTCGATGATGCCCTCGACGAGGATCCGGTAGCGATCCTCGCGGGTCAGTCTCGGCGTGGCGGCCTCTTCGATGTCCATGCGGCGGTCCAGAGCTCATTTGGGCCGGGACCCGGCTTCGAGGGCCGCGTGCAGGTTGGTGGCGGAGCGGCCCTGGGCACGATGGGGTGACAGTCGCCCGAACCTAGAACGCCCGTCCCGGACGCTCGTATCCTTCGATCAGGGTGAAAAGCCCCGCGAGCCATGCGGTCACCAGACCGCCGACCTTCGTGTTGTGCCGACGTGCTCCATTCGCAGGGGGCGTTTTCCGAATGGTCGATCGACAGAAGACCATCGCAAACCAACCCATATCGGCCGCCGGTCTCTGGTTCATCAAGCGATCTGCAAGCGGACATTCCCAGGGTCCGCGATGGGTCGAACGCGGGTTCATGACCTGGGTACCACCCGTCGGGTTTCGACCACGAGAAACCTCGCGCGTCCAATGCTGGCGGTCCCTGCGGAAGGGCGGTTTCGAGTTTCGCGCCTTCGCGGCGCGGGCTCGCCTGGAACCACCTCCGCGTCGATCCAGCGGGAGGTGGTCCCGGCGCTCAGCCGCCGACGGCGGCGGCCTTCTCGCGCCCCGCGACTCGTTCGGAACTTGCGCGCGCCTGAGCCTCGATGAACACCCGCGTCACGTCCGGCACGCGTGCCTTCAGCTCGCGGTCGAGGCGCGTCGAGATCCGCTCGACCTCACCCGCGGTGAGGTCGTCGGCCAGGTCGAGGCTCACGTTCACGAGGATGTCCGTCGGCCCGAGGTGCTGGGTCAGCACCTCGTTGACGTGGTTCACCCCGGGCTCGGCGCCGACGACCTCCTGGATCGCTGCGACGACCTCCGGGTCGGCGGCCTCGCCGATCAGCAGGCCGTGGGTCTCGATCATCAGGAAGATCGCCATCCCGACGAGCACGAGCCCGATGCCGATCGAGGACCAGCCGTCGAGCGCGGGCATGTCGAGGAGGTCGGCCAGTACCACGCCGGTGAGCGCGATGACGAGGCCGATCAGCGCCGCCACGTCCTCCACGAGGATCGTGAACAGGGCCGGGTCCTTGCTGCGCCGGATCGCGCTCAAGGGCGAGCGGTCGCCCTTCTCGGCCCAGAACGCCCGCATCGCGACGAAGCAGGAATAGCCCTCGGCCGCGACGGAGAAGCCGAGGATGGCGACGTTCACCCAGAAGCCCGGCAGCGCGTAGCCGAACAGGCTCGCGTCGGCGGCGGGCTCCGGATGCCGGATCTTGTGGGCACCCTCGTAGATCGCGAAGATGCCGCCGCCGAGGAAGATCAGCAGCGCGACGATGAAGGCGTAGAAGTAGACCTCGCGGCCGTAGCCGAACGGGTGCCTTGCGTCCGCCGGCTTCTTCGCGCGCTTCAGGCCGACGAGCAGCAGGATCTGGTTGGCGGTGTCCACCACCGAGTGTGCGCCCTCGGCCAGCATCGCGGAGGAGCCGGTGACGGTGGCGCCCACGAACTTCGCCAGGGCGATGGCGAGGTTGGCGCCGGCGGCGGTGTAGATGGCGCCGGTGCTCTCATGTGCCATGCGCGGGCGTTCCTGTTCGATCTGGGGGGCGGATCGCAGCCGGGCCGCGGCGATCCGAGCCTAAGCGCCGGCGCCGCCGACGGGTTCCGCGCGCGTGGACGCGGCGGCGGCGCCGGTGCATCCTGGCGGCCGCAACCACGGGTACCCTGCATGACGGACACGGCCTACGACCCCGACAACATCTTCGCGAAGATCCTGCGCGGCGAGATCCCCGCGCACCGGGTCTACGAGGATGCCGACACCCTGGCCTTCATGGACGTGATGCCTCAGGGGCCGGGGCACACGCTGGTGATTCCGAAGGCGCCCGCGCGCGGCCTGCTCGACGCCGATCCGGCCTCGCTCGCGGCGTTGGCGGCCAGCGTGCAGCGGGTCGCGCGGGCGGTGAAGGCCGCGTTCGAAGCGGACGGGCTCACGGTGTTCCAGTTCAATGAGGCGGCCGGGGGGCAGACGGTGTTCCACCTGCACGTCCACGTCGTACCCCGGTTCGACGGGGTGCCGCTCCAGCGCCACGAGGGCGGGATGGCCGACCCGACGGTGCTCGCAGGTCACGCGGAGCGCATCCGCGCCGCCCTCGAGGTCTGACGGCTCAGGCGGCCGTCGCCGCGCCGGTTTGCGCCATCCCGGTCAGCAGCCGGCGCAGGGTCGCGTTCTCGGCCTCGAGTTCGGTGATCCGACGCAGCAGCACCGTGACGGAGTTGTCCTCCGTCGCCGGCTCGGCCGCCGCCGTCGGCGCCGCGACGGAAGCGGGCTTGGCCGCCTCGTCGGCGAAGGTGATCCCGACGCCGTCGGCGCGGCGCCAGCGCAGGGTCGAGCGGTAGGTCCGGTCCTTCTGGGGGATGTAGAGGTCGAACACCTCGGGCAACGTCGAGCTTTCGCTGAGGGCCAGCCGCGCCCCCGAGGAGGAGAAGTCGCGCACGAGGCAATCCATGCTCGAGGCACCGTTGTTGAACACGATGCGGCCCTTCAGGAACACCCTTTGACGGGTCTCGTTGCGGTGTTCCGAAGACATGAACAGGGCCCCAGGCTCGAAGACGATAGGCCGATCATCCCACGTCGCCCCTTAAGGAATGCTCGCCGCGACCTTCGACTTACGGCCCTAAGCCTACAAAAAGCGCCGGTCGACGGTCTGGAACAGGTAGAATCCGTTGAAGCGCACGCCGGTCTCCGCGGCCCGGCCGTCGAAGTCGAGGGGGATGTCGGACCGGTCGTCGAGCTTGCCGCCGAAGGTCCAGCGGCCGCCACCGAGGAAGCGCGGCACGCGGCTCGACTCCGGCACGGCGCAGCACAGACCCTCGACGCTCTTCAGGCGGAACAGGTTGTAGCTCTGCATGGGCGCATCCTCCCCTCGGCCGACCCCTCGAACCGGATCTGCCGTACACGGCAAATCAGCTTGACCGTGTGGATAATCACACACTCTGTCCGGTTTGTGTCGATCACGTTTCGGGGACGTTGCGCTCCAACTCGTCGAGCCAGATCCGGGCCGTCCCGTCGGAGGGCGCCCGCCAGTCGCCGCGCGGGGAGAGGGCGCCCCCGGCCGACACCTTCGGCCCGTTCGGCAACGCCGAGCGCTTGAACTGGCTGAAGCCGAAGAACCGGGTCAGGAACACCCCGAGCCAGCGCCGGATCTCCGGCAGGCCGTAGGCGAGCCGCTTGTCGGCGGGGAAGTCGGGCGGCCACGCGCCCTTCGCCGCGTCGCCCCAGGCATGGAGCGCCAGGAAGGCGATCTTCGACGGGCGAAAGCCGTGGCGCAGGGTGTAGAACAGGGTGAAGTCCTGCAGCGCGTAGGGGCCGATCACGGCTTCCGTGCTCTGCGGCGCGGCGTCCGCCCCGGCGGGCACGAGCTCGGGCGAGATCTCGGTGTCGAGCACCGCGCTCAACACGCGCCCCTCCTCCGTACCGAACTGACCGGAGGCGATCGTCCAGCGGATCAGGTGCTGGATCAAGGTCTTGGGCACGCCGGCGTTGACGGCGTAGTGGCTCATCTGGTCGCCGACGCCGTAGGTGCACCAGCCGAGCGCCAGTTCCGACAGGTCGCCGGTGCCGACGACGATCCCGCCGGCGTGGTTGGCCAGCCGGAACAGGTAGTCGGTGCGCAAGCCCGCCTGCACGTTCTCGAAGGTGACGTCGTAGATCGCCTCCCCCGCCGCGTAGGGGTGGCTCATGTCAGCGAGCATCTGGCGGGCGGCGGGGCGGATGTCGATCTCGGCCGCGGTCGTGCCGAGCGCCCGCATCAGCGCGTGGGCGTTGCCCTTCGTCGCGTCCGAGGTGGCGAAGCCCGGCAGGGTGTAGGCCAGGATGTCCGAGCGCGGAAAGCCGAGCCGGTCGAAGGCCTTGGCGATCACGATGAGGGCGTGGGTCGAGTCGAGCCCGCCCGAGACGCCGATCACGGCCTTGCGCGTGCCGGTGGCTTCCAGGCGCTTGGCGAGGCCCGCGACCTGGATGTTGTAGGCCTCGTAGCAATCCTGGGCGAGGCGGGCCGGGTCGGCCGGCACGAACGGAAACCGCTCGATCCGCCGCATCAGCCCGAGGTCGCCGGCCGGCGGATCGAGGCGGAACGGCACGCGGCGGTAGGCCGGGCGGGGGCCGCCGCGAGCGTTGTCGTCGAAGCTGCCGGCCTGCATACGCTCCTGGGCGAGGAGGTCGAGGTCGACGTCGGCGAGCGTCGCGACCGGCGAGGCCGAGAAGCGCTCGCCTTCCGCCAGCCGCACGCCGTTCTCGTCGACGCTGGTCTGCCCGTCCCAGGACAGGTCGGTGGTGGATTCGCCCAAGCCCGCCGCCGCGTAGACGTAGGCGCACAGGCCGCGCATCGAGGCCGCGCGCGAGAGCAGGGCGCGCGACTCCGCCCGGCCGACCGTGATCGGGCTGCCCGAGAGGTTGGCGAGCACCGTGGCGCCGGCAAGCGCCGCGTGCATGCCCGGGGCGTCGGGCACCCACAAATCCTCGCAGATCTCCAC
Organism: Methylobacterium sp. WL8; assembly: GCF_008040045.1. Classification (NCBI taxonomy): domain Bacteria; kingdom Pseudomonadati; phylum Pseudomonadota; class Alphaproteobacteria; order Hyphomicrobiales; family Methylobacteriaceae; genus Methylobacterium; species Methylobacterium sp. WL8. The sequence goes on from NZ_VRVF01000014.1 coordinate 21,251, forward strand.
GCCGACGGTCAGGCCCGGCACGTCCTCGGCGACGAACAACTGGTCGGCGCCGAAGGGGGCCTCGTGGCCGGCGAAGCGCACGGTCTCGCCCGCGATGCCGGCGCCGGAGGCAAAGTGCCGCTTCTCGTAGAACTCGCGGTAGTTCGGCAGGTGGAGCTTCGGCACGACGCCCAGCAGCCGGCCGCCCTGGATCGCGAGCGCCGCGTTGTAGATCCGGTTCCGCCAGCGCACCGGCGCGCCGACGAGGAGGAGGGGGCGGAGATCGCCCGAGGCCGCGACCAACCGCCTTGCCGCCGCCTCGACCGCATCGAGCAGCGTCGCCTGCAGCAGCAGGTCCTCGATCGCGTAGGCCGACAGCGCCAGTTCCGGGAAGACGGCCACCGCGACGCCCTGCCCGTGGCACCGCTCGGCGAGCGCCAGGATCGCGTCGGCGTTGCGCTCGGGGTCGCCCGGGTGGCTCCGCCCGGTGCAGGCGGCCACGCGGGCGAACCCGTGCGCGTAGAGGGAGTGGAAGTCCTTCCGGGGAAGGGCTTGCGGGAGAGGGGCTTGTGCCAAGGGCGTCACGACCCGCGCGAGGTGGAATGTCCCCACCACCTTACCGCTTGCCGGCCCGCCCCTCCAGCACTCGGCGGCGGGCGGTTTTCAAGGCTCTGTTAACGACGTTCGGCCTAACTCGGATCGACCGTTCCGGGCGGGACGGCCTTTCCGTGTTTCGAGTTTTTGAGAACCCATGCGCGCATCGGGACGGCCTCCCTATTCTCATCGCGACCCCTCTCGCCCCAGCCGCGGCGGCGACCGCCCGAGCCTCACGCTCGGCGCGCTGGCGCATCGGTTGATGTCCCTGCGGGCGAGCCTGACGCGGCGCCTCGTCGGCGGCCCGCAGCGGCCGGGCTACGCCATCGCCGGCACCCGGCCGGCGCCGAGCTGGCTCACGCCGCCGAACGCGATGCTGGGGCGCGGCACCGAGCCGGGCTCTGACGGCAGCTGGACCGATTCCCGCGCCGGCCGCGACGCGGTGTTCGCCGACGCTTGGCCGACCGAGGTCTTCGACGACCGGGCGACCCTCGACATGCTCGACGGCGCCCGGCCCGAGAGCCGCATCGACGCCTCCGCCTCCTCGCCCGGCGTGCTGGTGCGCTCTCCGCGCCGGCCGGCCGCGATCACGCCGGAGGACATCGACCGTCCGCGCGGGGTCGCCCACGCTGTGGCGGGCGCCTCGCTCCGCCCCGACGCCCTGCCCGCCGTGCGCTACACCCGCACCCCCGACACCATCCTGCAGGAGCGCCGCCAGCGCGCGCTGGAGGCCGAGCGCAACGCCCTCGACCTCGCACGGGCCGACGCGCAGGCCGCGATGCTGGCCGCCGCCGCCGAGCGCGACGCCGCCGCGCATGAAGCCGAGATCGATGCCGAACGGTCGGCCGCCGAAGCCGAGCGCGGGGCGGCCGAGGCCGTGGCGATCCCGCCCGGGCCGCCGCTGCCCCTGTGGCGCCAGCCCTTCGTTCCGCCGCCCGGCGTCCGCTTCTTCCGCACGCCCGATCGCCGCCCGTCGCGCCCGGCGGTCGAGCTGTCGGCCGCCACCGCGCCCGCGCCGGCCGAGGCCCGCGACCTGTCCGAGCTGCCCGATTGGTCCGACGTCCAGCCCTGGTTCGAGGCGGGCGACTGGTCCTCCGCCGAGGCCTGGGCGGCGATCCGGCCCGGCTCCGCCGAGGGCGGCGACGCCGCGCAGGAGGTTTCGGTCGCGATGCCGGCCGAGCCTGCGCCGGCCGACCGATTCGTTTCGGTGCCGGTGGACATCTCGCATCTGCGCTCGCTGCCGCCTGCGCCGGTCTACGTCCTCGACCGCCTCGTGCGCTTCGATCGCCCGCTCCGCCCCGAGCACGGGCAGGACAACGCGAGCCAGCACGACGTCGTCCAGGACGACGCCGGCCAGGACGGCCTCGGCCACGGCGGCGACGTGGTGATCGCCGCCGCGGTGCCGGCGCTCTCGGTGCGCCCGGCGCTGTCGCTGGTGTTCGGGCCCGGAACCCCCCTCCCCTCTCCGGCAGCGATCCACGAGGTCCGCCGCGCCCCGGGGCTGTCGGCGATGGCCGCCCGCGCCGCGATCCGTCCCGCGCGGCCGACGGAGCCGGCCCTGCTGCCGGCAATCGACGACCTCGAAGCCGTCCAGCCGGAATACGAGGCCGCGTTCCAGGCCGCCGAGCGGGCCTTCGGCGCCGAATCCTTCGCGCCGAGTTTGGCGATGCCGGCCGCCGCGCCGCCCGTGGTCCTGCCGATCGTGCCGCGCCCCGTGCTGCTGCGCGGCAAGGCCGCCCCGGCCCCGGCTCCGATCGAGGTCGCGCCGGTGCCCGAGCCGACCTTCGAGGCGCCTTCGGAGCCGGTCTTCGAGCAAGCCTTGGAGCACGCCTCGGAGCAAGCCTTCGAGCCGGTGGTCGAGGCCCTGGCCGCGCCGGTCGCGGCGATGCCGGTCGTCGGCCGCCCGCACCTGATCGCCGCCGGCCGTCACCTCGCCATCGCCTCGGTGGAGAACGCCGACTACGAGTTGCCCGCCCTCGACCTGCTCGCCATGCCCGTGCCCGGCGAAAGCCCGGAGGTCGACGCCGACGTGCTGGAGCAGAACGCGCTCAACCTGCAGCAGACGGTCCAGGATTTCGGCGTGCGCGGCGACATCCTCGCGGTGCGCCCCGGCCCGGTCGTGACCCTCTACGAGCTGGAGCCGGCCCCCGGCACCAAGTCCTCCCGCGTCATCGGCCTGTCGGACGACATCGCCCGCTCGATGTCCGCGGTCTCGGCCCGCGTCGCCGTGGTGCCCGGCCGCAACGTCATCGGCATCGAGCTGCCGAACGAGATCCGCGAGACGGTGTTCCTGCGCGAGCTGCTCTCGGCGCCGGACTTCTTCGCCAGCAAGCACAAGCTCGCGCTTTGCCTCGGCAAGAACATCGGCGGCGAGCCGATCATCGCCGACCTCGCCCGCATGCCGCACCTGCTGGTGGCCGGCACCACCGGCTCGGGCAAGTCGGTGGCGATCAACACCATGATCCTCAGCCTGCTCTACCGGATGAAGCCGGAGGAGTGCCGCCTGATCATGGTCGACCCCAAAATGCTGGAGCTGTCCGTCTACGACGGCATCCCGCACCTGCTCTCCCCCGTCGTCATCGACCCCAAGAAGGCGGTCATCGCCCTCAAGTGGGCCGTGCGCGAGATGGAGGAGCGCTACAAGAAGATGTCCAAGATCGCGGTCCGCAACATCGACGGCTACAACGCCCGGATGGCGGAGGCGCGCGCCAAGGGCGAGACCATTACGCGCACGATCCAGACCGGCTTCAACCGCGAGACCGGCGAGGCGGTGTTCGAAGACGAGGCGATGGACCTCTCGGCCCTGCCCTACATCGTGATCGTGGTCGACGAGATGGCCGACCTGATGATGGTGGCCGGCAAGGACATCGAGGGCGCGATCCAGCGTCTGGCGCAGATGGCGCGGGCGGCCGGCATCCACCTGATCATGGCGACGCAGCGTCCGTCGGTGGACGTGATCACCGGCACGATCAAGGCGAACTTCCCGACGCGGATCAGCTTCCAGGTGACGAGCAAGATCGACTCGCGCACGATCCTCGGCGAGATGGGCGCCGAGCAGCTCTTGGGCCAGGGCGACATGCTGTTCATGGCCGGCGGCGGCCGCACGACGCGCGTGCACGGGCCGTTCTGCTCGGACTCGGAAGTCGAGAGCGTGGTCGCCCACCTCAAGCGCCAGGGTCGGCCGGCCTACCTCGAGGCGGTCACCGCCGACGACGGCTCCGAGGATGCGCCGAAGGGCAAGAGCAGGGGCAAGGCCGAGGCGGTCGAGACCGAGGTCGAGGAGGCCGACCTTCCGGTGTTCGACGTCGGCGCCTTCGTGGCGGCGTCGGGCAGCGAGGCCGGCGACCTCTACGAGCAGGCGATCCAGGTGGTGCTGCGGGACCGCAAGGCCTCGACCAGCTACATCCAGCGCCGCCTGCAGATCGGCTACAACCGCGCCGCCTCGATCATGGAGCGGATGGAGATCGAGGGCATCGTCGGCCAGGCCAACCACGCGGGAAAACGCGAGATCCTGGTCGAGGGCGCCCCCCACGCCGCCAGCATGTACGACGACGAGTAGCCGGCACGCGGCGTCGGCCCGAAACCGGGCCGGCGTCGCATCTTCGCCACAGGGTGCCTCTCTAACGGCGCCCCACGACGCGCCCGGATGCCCGGCGCCCCGAGCGGGCGTCCCGGCGCGACGGGCGTTTCGCGCGCCACGACGCCCTCGCGCGGCGACGTTTGCGCGCCGGACGCCGACCATCGCTTGCGGGACGCCGCACCCGCCCAGGAGACGCCTGTCCATGCTCGGCCGCCGCACCCGACTTGCCGGATCGCTCTTCGCGCTCGCGGCCTGGATCGCCCCGGTCGCGCCGGCCGACGCGCAGGTCAGCAGCTTCCTCGACGGCCTGTTCGGCCGCAAGGAACAGCCGGCCCCGGCGCCAGAGCCGGAGGCGGCGCCGGCTCCCTCGCCGACGCCGGCCGCGCCGGCGAAGAAGACGGTCGCCAAGCCTGCGGCCAAGGATTCGACGAAGGACGCGACGAAGGAATCATCGAAGGACGCCAAGGCCCGCTCGGCCGAGAAGCCCGGTCCCGCCAAGCCGGTCGCGGGCAAGCCCTCCGCGGCGGACGCGAAGGTCGCCGCCGTCGGCGCGCCCGCCCCTGCCCCGGCCGGCGCCTCGGACGAGCCGCCGGACGCGGCCACCGTGCTGTCCCAGGCCAACGCCTACTTCAACGGCATGGGCACGCTCACCGGCTCGTTCATCCAGATCGCCGCGGACGGGCGGCGGATCGGCGGCAAGCTCACCATCGCGAAACCCGGCCGCCTGCGCTTCGACTACGACCCGCCCTCGCCGCTGGAGGTCGTGGCCGACGGCACCTCGGTGGCGGTGCGCGACCGCAAGCTCGCGACCCAGGATCTGTACTTCATCGCCCAGACGCCGCTAAAATTCCTGGTCCGCGAGAAAATCGACCTCGCCCGCGACCTCACCGTCACCGACGTGTCGAACGATCCGGGCGGCGTCCGCATCAGCCTGGAGGACCGCGCGACGCTGGGCGGCACCTCGAAGATCCAGCTGTTCTTCGACCCCGACGTGAAGGTGCTGAGCCAGTGGAGGATCACCGATCCGCAGGGCTACCTCACCACCGTGCAGCTCTCGAACCTGCAGCGGGGCAAGGCCGTCGACGGCAACCAGTTCTTCATCAATTACGGCCGTCCCGAGGACAAGGCGATGCAGGAGCGGATCAAGCAGTCGCAGACCCCGTGAGGTTTGGCGCGGCGAGGATTCCTTAACGCTCTCCGCATCGATCCGGGGACAGGCGCCTTGAAGCGTGGCGATTGCCGCCCAGCGCCGCCGCGGTGAACCCGCCGTCAACGCGCGCCGCCCGATCGTGCCCCTCGTTCGATTCGATCGGGGGTACGACATGGAAATCGCCAGGCTTCTCCACACCTTCGCAGGGCCCGTCGCCGCGTTCCTCGCGGTGGTGCCGGGCCTGCGCCGACCGGCCGGCCCGCCGCCGCCGGTGCTGGCCGGGCCGACGGTGACCAACGTCGACTTCCCCGCCGGCCGGCCGCCGGCCGCCGGCTACTGGCCCGAGCGGTCCTGCATCCTCTCCGGCCGCCCGGAGCAGACCGCGACCTACGTCTACGAGAGCCCCGACAAGCTGTTCGCCGCCGGCATCTGGACCTGCCGCCCGGGCAAGTTCCGCATCGACTTCGGCCGGGACGAGTTCATCCACCTGCTCGAAGGCGTCGTGATCGTCACCGACGCCGAGGGCACCGCGAAGAGCTACCGGGCCGGCGACGCCTTCGTCACACCGAAAGGTTTTTCCGGCACCTGGGACGTGATCGAGCCGGTGAAGAAGCACTTCACCTATTACGGCGCCGTCGACTGAAGCGCCTTACGCGGCTTGGGGATTCCAGCCAGGGCGGTCGCTGGAAGCCGCGTTCGCGGCTTCAGGGCGCGAAGAGCGCCCCGCGGAGCGGAAGCCCGAGCCCGCGGATGCGGGCGCCGGCGATTGAGGCCGCAATGAAAAACGGGGCAAGCGCTGTCAGGCGATTGCCCTGGGGCGCCAGCGATCGAGCTCGCTGTCGATCGCGCCCTCGGTGCCGCGCATGAACTCGGCCGCCGACAGGCCGGGCGCCAGGGGGGCGAGGTAGCTCACCGTCACGGTGCCGGCCCGCGTCGAGGACCCGGTCGGCCAGTACAGCCCGGAGTTGACCGCCACCGGCAGCACCGGCAGGCCGAGCCGCCCGTAAAGCAGCTCGACGCCGCGCTTGAACTGCAGCTTCTCCGCGATGGTGCCGCGGGTGCCCTCTGGGAAGATCAGCACCGAACGCCCGTCGGCCACCGCAGCGCGGCTCTCGTCGATCATCGTGCGCAGGGCCTGCGTGCCGTTGGCGCGGTCGATGATGATCATCGGCGAGCGGCGCAGGAACCAGCCGACCACGGGGATGGCGACGAGCTCGCGCTTGGCGATGATCGCCACGTCGGGCACCAGGATCAGGAAGGCCAGCGTCTCCCAGGCCGACTGGTGGTTGGCGACGATCAGGCAGGGCTCGTTCGGGATGCGCTCGCGCCCCTCCTCGACGTAGCGCAGGCCGCAGATCGTGCGGAGCCCGAACAGGATGCCGCGCGCCCACAGGCGCGTCGCCGCGCGGATCGGCCGGACCGGCGAGCCGGAAGCGGCCAGCACTGCGAGCGGCGCCAGGAACAGAGCGGTCCAGGCGGCCCAGTAGGCGTTGAACAGGACGGAGCGGATGCGCGGCAAGGGCGATGTCTCTGGCGTGTCGTCTAGCGGGGGGCGAGCGGTGGTCCGTGCGCGGACATACTCCGTCGTCCGGGGCTGAGCACGCCATTTCCGCGAGGCCCCCGGTCGCGGCGTCGATCGCACGGCCGAATCGCGCTATCCAGCCGCGTCCCCTCGAGAACCGCGAGCGTTTCCGTTGCGCCTCACCGTCACGTCCTGGAACATCAATTCGGTGCGCCTGCGCATCGACCTCGTGCTGCGCTTCCTCGCCGAGGCGAAGCCCGATGTGCTCTGCCTGCAGGAGACCAAGTGCCCGGACGACGCCTTCCCGCTGAAGGCCTTGCGCGGCTCCGGCTACGAGAACGTCGTCTTCGCCGGGCAGAAGGGCTACAACGGCGTCGCGATCCTCTCGCGGTTCCCGCTGATCACCCGCGACGTGATGAGCTTCTGCGAGCGCCAGGACGCGCGCCACATCTCGGCGGTGCTCGGCCCCGAGGCGGGTGCGGCCGCGGGCATCGCGTTGCACGATTTCTACGTGCCGGCCGGCGGCGACGTGCCCGACACCGCCCTCAACCCGAAATTCGCGCACAAGCTCGACTTCCTGCGCGACCTGCGCGCCTGGGGCGGGCGCCGGATGAAGGGGCCCGCGATCCTCGTCGGCGACCTCAACGTCGCGCCGCTTGAGCACGACGTCTGGTCGCACAAGCAACTCCTCGACGTGGTGAGCCACACGCCGGTCGAGACCGAGGCGCTCGAACTCCTGCGCAACGAGGTCGGCTGGGTCGACACCGCGCGGCTGCTGACCCCGCCGCCCGAGAAGATCTTCACGTGGTGGAGCTACCGCTCGCCCGACTGGGCGGCGGCCGACAAGGGCCGGCGACTCGACCACGCCTGGGTCTCGCCGGACCTGGCCGGCACCGTGCGCAAGGTCGACGTCGCGCGGGACGTCCGCGGCTGGGAGCGCCCGTCCGACCACGCGCCCGTGACGCTGACGCTGGAGCTCTGACCGGAACGCGGACGCGCTCGGCGCATTGCACCCTCACACGCTCGTGAAGAAGGTTCGCCGACCCCATGCGAAAGATCCTGCTCGCCTTCCTGCTGCCGAAGGTCGTCTCGTATCTCCGCCGCCGCTACGGCGGCGGGCAGACCCCGCACCGCCGCTCGTTCTGAGCCCCCGCACCCAGCCACGGGGGCATGCCCCCTGTGGTCCGGTTTCAGCCTGACGCCTGCGACGCGCCCGCCCTCACCCGGCGGGCGTTCTTGCGTCCGTAGCCCGCGTAGAGGGCGAGGCCGAGCGCGAGCCAGATTGCGAGGCGGATCCAGGTCTCGCCCGGCAGGCCCGCCATCAGCAGCAGGCACGACAGGATGCCGAGGCCGGCCACCAGCGTGACCGCCGGGACCCGGAACGGGCGCGGCCGGTCCGGCTCGGTCCGCCGCAGGATCAGGACCGCGGTGCAGACCAGCACGAAGGCGAACAGCGTGCCGATGCTGACGAGTTCGCCCAGCTCCTCGATCGGCACGAGGGCGGCGACCAGCGCGGTGAGCCCGCCGATCGTCGCCTGGCTCGACATCGGCGTGCGCGTCGTCGGGCTCACCCGTGCGAACAGGCGCGGCAGCAGGCCGTCGCGGGCCATGGCGTAGAACACCCGCGCCTGCCCGTAGAGCGCGGTCAGCGTCGCGGTGGTCAGCCCGACCAGGGCGCCGAGCTTGATCGCGACGCTGAAGCCGCCGAGCCCGATCGCGTCGATCGCCCTGGCGATCGGGTCGGCGACGTTCAGCGACCGGTACGGCACGAGGCCGGTGAGCACCGCGGCGACGGCCACGTAGAGCACGGTGCTCACCGCCAGCGACCCGAGCAGCCCGATCGGCGCGTCGCGCTGCGGATCACGGGTCTCGCCGGCGGCGGTCGAGACCGTCTCGAAGCCGATGAAGGCGAAGAACACCACGCCGGCCCCGCGCAGGATGCCGCTCCAGCCGAATTCCCCGAAGGTTCCGGTGTTCTCCGGGATGAACGGGTGCCACAGTTCCGGCTTCAGGTGCGCGGCGCCGACGCCGACGAAGCCGAGGATGATCGCGACCTTAAGGGCCACCATCGCAGCGTTGACCCACGAGGCCTCGCGGCTGCCCCGCATCAGCAGCGCCGTCAGCGCGATGACGATTCCCGCCGCCGGCAGGTTGACGAGGCCGCCTCCCCCGGGCGCTGCGGCGAGGACCGCGGGCAGGCGCAGGCCCACATCCGCCAGCAGGCTCTGCGCGTAGCCCGACCAGCCGACCGCGACGGTGGCCGCGGCGAAGGCGAATTCTAGGACGAGGTCCCAGCCGATGATCCAGGCGCAGAGCTCGCCGAGCGTCGCGTAGGTGTAGGCGTAGGTCGAGCCCGGCACCGGGATCATCGCGGCGAGTTCCGCGTAGCACAGCCCGACGAAGGCGCAGGCGATGCCGCCGGCCACGAACGACAGCGCCAGCGCCGGCCCGGCATATTGCGCGGCGGCCGTGCCCGTGAGGACGAAGATCCCCGCCCCGATCGTCGCGCCGAGGCCGATGCAGACCAGCCCGAACGCCGACAGGTCGCGGGCCAGTGCCGACCCTTGGTCGTCGTCATGCGCGGCGACGAGCGCGGCGACGGATTTCTTCGTGGCGAAGAGGCCGGTGCTCATGGGATGGTGTGGTCCGAACCCGCGGGCGATGCGCGAGGCTGCGGCAAGAGCCGCGCCAGCGATAGCCGCGTCGGGCAATGAATCTTCGCGCGCTCCGCGATCAGGCTTCGGCCGGCTGCGGAGGCGAGCGCGGGTTCCTTCTCCCAGGGGGAGAAGAACAGGATGAGGGGCGTGCCCTGTCCTGAGAGGTCACGCCCCTCACCCCAACCCTCTCCCCATGGGAGAGGGGGTCGCGCGGTGCTTCGAACGATCCATTCGGTGCTGTCATGCCGCGATGGACGTCAGTTCGAAGGCAGCGCGACGCGCGACCGCCCCCCTCAGCGCCGCTCGTACAGCAGCCGCGCGCGGATCGTGCCCGGGATCGCGCGGATCTCGGCGAGCAGGGTCTCGGCGTCGGCGTTGGTCGCGTCGGTCTCCAGCACCACGTAACCGACCTCGCCGTCGGTCTGGTAGAACTGGCCGGCGATGTTGATGCCGGCGCTGGAGAACACCGCGTTCAGGCGGTTAAGCATGCCGGGCAGGTTCTGCTGCACGTGGATGAAGCGGGCGCCGGTCGGCCGTGGCGGCAGCTGCACCTGCGGGAAATTCACCGCGCCGATGGTCGAGCCGATGTCGGAATAGTCCACGAGCTTGCGCGCGACCTCCGCGCCGATGCGCTCCTGCGCCTCCTCGGTGGAGCCGCCGACATGCGGGGTCAGGATCACGTTCTCAAGGCCCTGGAGCGGCGAGACGAAGCGCTCCTGGTTCGAGCCGGGCTCGACCGGGAACACGTCGACGGCGGCGCCCGCCAGGTGCCCGTCGCGGAGCGCGCGGGCGAGCGCGTCGAGGTCGACGACGGTGCCGCGGGAGTTGTTGATGAGGTACGCACCCGGCTTCATCGCCCGGATCTCGGCCTCGCCGATCATGTTGGCGGTGGCGTCGGTCTCGGGCACGTGCAGCGAGACCACGTCGCTCTGCGCGAGCAGGTCGGCGAGCGAGGCGGTCGGCTCGGTGTTGCCGTGGCGAAGCTTGTCGGTGTGGTCGTAGAAGACCACCCGCATGCCCATGGCCTCGGCCAGCGTCGAGAGCTGCGTGCCGATGTTGCCGTAGCCGACGATGCCCAGCGTCTTGCCGCGCACCTCGACGGAGCCCGTCGCCGACTTGTCCCACTGGCCCGCATGCGCCCCGACCGAGCGCGGCACGATTCGGCGCAGCAGCATCACGATCTCGCCGATGACGAGCTCGGCTACCGAGCGGGTGTTCGAGAACGGCGCGTTGAACACCGGCACGCCGCGGCGGCGGGCGGCGTCGAGGTCGACCTGGTTGGTGCCGACCGAGAAGCAGCCCACCGCGAGCAGCCGGTCGGCCGCGTCGAGGGCGGCCCCATCGAGCTGGGTGCGCGAGCGGATGCCGAGGATGTGGATGCCCTTCAGGGCCGCGTGCAGGGCGTCGCGGTCGAGCGCCTTCGGCAGGCGGACCAGGTTGGTGTAGCCCGCCGCCTGCATCAGGCCGACGGCGCTGTCGTTGATGCCTTCGAGCAGCAGCACCCGGATCTTGTCCTTCGGCAGGGACAGCCGTTCCGGCAGGACCAGCGTCTCGGGGGGCAGTTCGTGGTTCATGGTGCGATCGGTCATGTGGCGAGAGGCGCGTCGCGCCGCGTTGCGGCAGCGTTAGGAGCCGCAATGCCGCGAAGCAACGACGCATGGGGATGGCTGGGATGCATCCGCGCGCCGTTATATCCGGCCTGGGCCTGCGGCTCCGGGCGCGAAGAGCGCCCCGCGGAGCGAAAGCCTAAGCCCGCGGAGGCGGGCGCCGGCGACTGAAGCCGAAGGAGAATAAGGCAAGCGCTTTCGAGCGGTCGACCGCGTGCCCGCGCCGGGCTGGCGTCGGCGAGGGTTTCGTGTATGGTCCGCGCGGCCTCGGCCCGGCGACGGGCGGGGCCGAAACCGCTTGGGCCAACGACCCTGCTGGACGACATCCCGGCATCGGCCAAGATCCGAGCACGACCCGAGCCTGCCGACGCGCAGCCCTCCCGTTTCGGAGGGGCGACCGCACGGCACCTCCGAACACCTCACCTGAAAGGCACTGCGATGTCGATCTCGGCAGAGCGCAAGACCGCGCTCATCAAGGAATACGCGACCGTCGCCAAGGACACCGGCTCGCCGGAGGTCCAGGTGGCGATCCTCACCGAGCGGATCACCAACCTGACCGCCCACTTCAAGACCCACGGCAAGGACAACCATTCCCGCCGCGGCCTCCTGAAGATGGTCTCGCAGCGCCGCTCGCTGCTCGACTACGTGAAGCGTCGGGACGAGGCCCGCTACCGCGGCCTCATCGAGCGCCTCGGCATCCGCCGCTAAGCACTGCACGCGGTTCCGAGCCCGGCTCGGGACCGTTTTTCATGGAAAGCATTTTCGAGCGAGGCGGACACCGGCTCGCGTGAAGAAAATGCGACGACACACCGAGATGGGGTGTCTTTCGCGATCCGAGGATCGCGGAGGACGCTCCCGTACCTCGGGTGGCCGGAACGGGTCCGGCCCTCCGAGCAACGGGCGACTTCGAGGCGCGAACACCAGGGACAGGATCGCAGGGCACTCCGCCGCCGGAGTGTCCCGCCGTCTTGCCCCTGGCCGCGCCGGGTTCGCCCGCCGCACGATGGCAAGGAAAACAGAATGTTCGACGTACAACGTGAAGAGCTGATGTGGGGCGATCGCCGCCTCGTGCTGGAGACCGGCAAGGTCGCGCGCCAGGCCGACGGCTCGGTGATGGCCACCTACGGCGACACCTCGGTGCTCGCCACCGTCGTCTCCTCCAAGGAGCCGAAGGTCGGGATCGACTTCCTGCCGCTCACCGTGAACTATCAGGAGCGCGCCTACGCCGCCGGCCGCATCCCCGGCGGCTACTTCAAGCGCGAGGGCCGCCCGTCCGAGAAGGAGACCCTGGTCTCCCGCCTGATCGACCGCCCGATCCGCCCGCTCTTCATCGACGGCTGGCGCAACGACACCCAGGTCGTCGTGACCGTGCTCACCCACGACCTCGAGAACGATCCCGACATCCTGGCGATGGTCGCGGCCTCCGCGGCGCTGACCCTGTCGGGCGTGCCGTTCATGGGCCCGATCGGCGCCGCCCGCGTCGGCTACGCCAACGGCCAGTACGTGCTGAACCCGCCGGTCCCGGAGATGGACGGCGCGGTGCTCGACCTCGTCGTCGCCGGCACCACCGACGCGGTGCTGATGGTCGAGTCCGAGGCGAAGGAGCTCTCCGAGGAGATCATGCTCGGCGCCGTGATGTTCGGCCACAAGCACTTCCAGCCGGTGATCGAGGCGATCGTCCGCCTGGCCGAGAAGGCCGCCAAGGAGCCGCGCGCCTTCTCCCCGCCGGAGAACGCCGACGTCGAGGCCGCCGTGCTCGGCGTCTGCGAGTCGGAGCTGCGCGACGCCTACAAGATCACCGTCAAGCAGGAGCGCTACAAGGCCGTCGACGCCGTGAAGGCGAAGGTGGTCGCCGCGCTCTGCCCGGCTGAGGGCGAGCAGAAGTTCGCCCCCGAGAAGGTCAAGGCCGCCTTCAAGGAGGCGCAGTCGAAGGTGGTCCGCTGGAACATCCTCGACACCGGCTCGCGCATCGACGGCCGCGACGTGAAGACCGTCCGCCCGATCGAGAGTCAGGTCGGCGTGCTGCCCCGCGCCCACGGCTCGTCGCTGTTCACCCGCGGCGAGACGCAGGCGCTGGTCGTCGCGACGCTCGGCACCGGCGAGGACGAGCAGTACATCGACGCGCTGCAGGGGACCTACAAGGAGACCTTCCTGCTGCACTACAACTTCCCCCCCTACTCGGTGGGTGAGACCGGCCGCATGGGTTCGCCCGGCCGCCGCGAGATCGGCCACGGCAAGCTCGCCTGGCGCGCGATCCACCCGGTGCTGCCGCCGGCCCACGAGTTCCCGTATACGATCCGCGTCGTGTCCGAGATCACCGAGTCGAACGGCTCGTCCTCGATGGCCTCGGTCTGCGGCGGCTCGCTGTCGCTGATGGATGCGGGCGTTCCGCTGCGCCGTCCCGTCGCCGGCATCGCCATGGGCCTCATCCTCGAGGGCGAGCGCTACGCGGTGCTCTCCGACATCCTCGGCGACGAGGACCACCTCGGCGACATGGACTTCAAGGTGGCCGGCACGGACGAGGGCATCACCTCGCTCCAGATGGACATCAAGATCGCCGGCATCACCGAGGAGATCATGCGGGTCGCCCTCGACCAGGCCCGCGACGGCCGCGCCCACATCCTCGTGGAGATGGCCAAGGCGCTGACCGCCGCCCGCCCCGAGCTCGGCGAGTACGCGCCGCGCATCGAGACCATGCAGATCCCCACCGACAAGATCCGGGAAGTGATCGGCACCGGCGGCAAGGTGATCCGCGAGATCGTCGAGAAGACCGGCGCCAAGATCAACATCGACGATTCCGGCACGGTGAAGATCGCGTCGGCCGACGGCAAGGCGATCAAGGCGGCCTACAACTGGATCCGCTCGATCGTGGCGGAAGCCGAGCCGGGCATGATCTACGAGGGCACCGTCGTGAAGACGATGGAGTTCGGCGCCTTCGTGAACTTCTTCGGCGCCAAGGACGGCCTCGTCCACATCTCGGAGCTCGCCGCCCAGCGGGTCGCCAAGGTGACGGACGTCGTCTCCGAGGGCCAGAAGGTCAAGGTCAAGTTCCTCGGCCAGGACGACCGCGGCAAGATCCGCCTCTCGATGAAGGTCGTCGACCAGGAGACCGGCGAGGACCTCACCGAGAAGCTCAAGGCAGAGCGCGCCGAGCGCGGCGAGCCCGAGCGCGAGGAGCGGGCCCCGCGCGAGCGGAGCGAGCGCAGCAGCCGCGGCGAGCGTCGCAACGCCAACGACTGATCGTCTGGACTCGAGTCCTGGCGGAGAAGACGGCGCGGTCCCCTAGGGGGCCGCGCCTTTTTCGTGGCGGTTCCGGCGCGGCGGCAAACGACACGGCTTGAGGAACGGCGGCGTTCGCAAGGCGTTCGATCCGCGAACCCCAACAGGAGTGCAGTCGATTCCATGGCCAACGACATGATCCACGACATCTTCAGCGGCGAGCCGAACCTCAGCACCACGGAGCGCGCGGTCTCGGTGGCGCTCGGCCTCGGCATCGCGGCGGCCGCCGCGCAGCCGCGCCCGAACAAGTGGCTGAGCCTCGCCGCCCTCGTCGTCGGCGTCGGCCTGGCGCTGCGCGGCGCCACCGGCCATTGCGCGATGAAGGCGGTCTCCGACCGGCTCTGAGCTTCGACGAAGCGAGACGAAAAAGGGGGCGCCTCGCGGCGCCCCCTTTTTTTGGTCGGTCGTCTAAGTGAACTGGACCTCAGAGCGTCGTGGTGCGGCCGCGGCTGGCGACGAAGCCGTAGATGGCGAGCACGACGATCGCGCCGACGACCGCGCCGATGAAGCCTGCGCCCTGGTTCGGGCCGTACCAGCCGAGCGCCTGACCGAGGAAGGTCGCGACGAAGGCGCCGACGATGCCGAGGATGGTGGTCAGAATGAAGCCCGCGGGCTCGTTCGAACCGGGCATGATGAACTTGGCGACGACACCGGCGAGAAAACCGATGATGATGGTCCAGAGAATACCCATGACGAACCCCTTGGCGACGTGACGCCTGACGATGTGACGCCGCTTATCCGATGACGCGACGCTAGAACGGACGTGAAACGCACGGTCGGCTTCGTGGGTTGCGACGGATTGGCCGCGATCGGACCTTTTTCCATGCCTTCTCTGGCTCGATCGCCGGCGCGGCGCCCCTTTACCTGGCTGGCGCCGGGCGGCAGAAGCGGTCCGAACCGCAGCTGAGGACAGGGCATGACGATCGAACGCTTCGAGCCGGGCGCACGGATGGCGCAGGGCGTCGCCTACGGCGACACGGTGTACCTCGCGGGCCAGGTCGCGGCCGACACGGTCGGCACCGGCGTCACCGCGCAGACGCAGCAGATTCTGGGACAGATCGACCGGTTGCTGTCAGATGCCGGCAGCGACAAGGAGCGCATCCTGATGGCGACGATCTACCTGGCCGACATCGGGACCTTCGCCGAGATGAACGCGGCCTGGGACGCCTGGGTGTCGAAGGAAAACCCGCCCGGCCGCGCGACCGTCGAGGCCAAGCTCGCCGGACCGGAATACCTCGTCGAGATCGTCGTCGTCGCCGCCCGCTCGGGCAAGTGAAGGGCGCCGCGATGCGGATGGTCCGGTGCGCCCGCGCGATCCTGCTCGCGGGATTGATGCTCGCGGGCGGTCCGGCGCTGGCGGCCGGCCCCGAGCGGGTCGTCAACATCTACAACTGGTCGGACTACGTCGACCCGAAGGTGCTCGAGGCCTTCACCCGCGAGACCGGGATCAAGGTCGTCTACGACACCTACGACAACAACGAGATCCTCGAGACGAAGCTGCTCGCCGGCAAGTCGGGCTACGACGTGGTCGTGCCCTCGGGGCCGTTCCTGCAGCGGCTGATCAAGGCCGGCGCGTTCCTGCCCCTCGACAAGGCCAAGCTCAAGAACCTCGGAAACGCCTGGCCGGAGATCGCCGGGCGGCTGGCTGCCTACGATCCCGGCAACGCCTACGCCGTCGACTACATGTGGGGCACCACCGGGCTCGGGCTCAACCTCGGGCTGGTGCGCGAGCGCCTGGGCACGAACGCCGCCCTCAACAGCTGGAACCTCGTCCTCAACCCGGCCTCGGCGAACAAGCTGAAGGATTGCGGGATCATGATGCTCGACAGCCCCGAGGACCTGATCCCGAGCATGCTGCCGACCTTCGGCCTGAAGAGCGATTCGAAGCGCTGGGACGACATCACCCAGGTCACCGACGCGCTGTTCAAGGTGCGCGGCACGGTGCGGAAGTTCCACTCGTCGGAGTACATCCAGTCGCTCGCCAACGGCGACCTCTGCGTCGCGGTCGGCTATTCCGGCGACGTGCTGCAGGCGAAGAAGCGGGCCGACGAGGCCAAGAACGGCGTCGAGATCGCCTACCTCATCCCGAAGGAAGGCACGCTGATGTGGTTCGACGCCTTCGCGATTCCGAAGGACGCCGCCCACCCTGCCGAGGCGCTGAGCTTCATCGACTACATGCTGCGGCCAGAGGTGGCGGCGGCCAACACCAACTTCGTCTCCTACGCCAGCGGCAACCTGCCCGCGAAGGCGTTCGTGAAGCCCGAGATCCTCTCCAATCCCGGCATCTACCCCGACGAGGCGACGATGCAGCGCCTCTCGGTCAACACCGCCTGGGACGACCGCACCCAGCGTTTCGTCACGCGAGCCTGGACGCGGGTGCGCACGGGCAAATGATGCGTGCGCCGGGCATGAAAAAGCCCGGCGCGACGGCCGGGCTTCGCTTCTGGTCCGAGGATGCGATCAGTCCTTGAGGTCGGCCGGCACCTTGCCGCCGTTCTCTTCGAGCTTCTTGATCACCTGCTTGTGCAGCCAGACGTTCATGGTCGCCGAATCGTCCTTGTCGCCGGTGTAGTGCAGCTCGTCGGCGAGCTGCTTGCGGGCGGTCAGGTTCGAATCGAGATCGAGGAGCTTCATCAGGTCCACGATCGAAGTGCGCCAGTTCAGCGTCTGGGAGTTCTTCTCGGCCATGCCGTTGAGCACGGCTTCGACGTCGACCTGGCCGCCCGAGGTGGAGGCCGACGGCGACGCGTCGGCCGTGGTGGAGGTCGAGGCCGGGCTGCTGGAGCCGCCGGCATCCGTGGTCGAGGGCGCGGCCGAGGACGAGGCCCCCCCGAACGGATGCAGGATCTTGCTGACGATGCTGCCGAGTAGGCTCATGAGATGGATTCCCTCGATCGATGCCGCGGAAGACGTGCCGCAGTCGCGGGACAACGGGGGCGGGACCGGCCTGTTCCAGTTGTGTTGCGTCCTCAGCGAAAGAACGGCAGGCCGACGCCGAGCAGCACAAGGCCGACGAGCAGGCAGATCCCGCTCCAGCGTTCCAGCATCGGTGCACGTTCGGCGTCGCGCTTCGACAATGCGGCGAGGCCGACGCCACAGGTCAGGCAGGTGAAGCACAGCATCGCGACGAGCATCGCCAAGTTGGATTTGTTACGTCGGCAAAGCAGTTAGATTACCAGAATCCGGATCGCAACGGCTTGCAGATCCATAAATATCGGCCTCACTTGATTTTGATGAGTACGCGTAGCGACTCTTGCACCTGACGGTTGAATTGACGGTTCAAGCGTCATGACGTTCCGACGTATGGTCGTGACCATGTGGTTACATCGATCATCTTGGGACGGTGGACGCCGCAAGGCCTGCGCATGAGACATGCGATTTGACCTTTCGCCGGCCTGTGGCATGGGAGCGGCGAACGCCGAACCCGTCGGTCCCCGAGCCCGGACCCTGAGAGCCCATGCGCTACCTCCCCCTCCGCCGTACGATCCTCGCCGCGGCCCTGTTCGCCCTCGGCGCGGGCGCCGCCCCGGCGCAGACCGCGTTGGTCCCCGTCCGCATCGGCGTGATCCCGGTGATCGGTGCGGCGCCGATCTTCGTCGCCAACGGCGAAGGCTGGCTCGAGGCCGCCGGGCTCAAGCCCGGCTTCACCACCTTCGAGTCCGGCCCGAACATGATTCAGGCGCTGGCGTCGGGCACCATCGACGTCTACGTCGCCGGCATCGCGCCGCTGGCCGTGGCGCGCACCAAGAACATCGACGTGCGCGTGGTCGCCGCGACCGCGGTCGAGGAGATGGTGTTCGTCGCCGGCCCCAAGCTCGCACCCTACTTCGCGGCCACCGCCGACAAGGCGGAGGCGTTCCGCCGCTACCGCGAGAAGGAGGGCCGCGCCGCCCGCCTCGCGACCCAGCCGCCGGGCTCGGTGCCGAACACGACGCTGCAGCACTGGCTCTGGCAGGTGGCCAAGACCGACAAGGCGAACGCCGACGTCGTCGCCATGGGCATCGACGCGACGCAGCAGGCGCTGCTCGCCGGCGCGGTGGACGGCGCCTCGATCCGCGAGCCGGCGCTAACGATCGTCCAACAGCGCAACCCGGCGATCACGCTGATCGCCACCGGTGCCGAGATGTTCCCCGATCAGCCCGGCACCGTCGTCGCCGTCTCCGGCGCCTTCGCCGACCGCAACCCGGCCGCCGTGCAAGGGCTCGTGGATGCGCTGGTGAAGGCGACCGACCTGCTCAAGACCGATCCGGCGCGCGCCGCGCCGCCGGTCGAGAAGGCGCTCGGCAAGGGCATTACCGACCTCGCCACCATCCGGAAGGCGCTCTCCTCGCCGGCGGCGAAGTTCACCGCCGACCCGCGCGTGATCATCGAGGCCACGAAGAAGATGCAGGCCTACCAGGTGAGCATCGGCACCCTCGACAAGGACGTGCCGATGGACGGCCTGTTCGTGCCGGGCTTCTACGAGAAGGCGGTCGCGCGCTGACCTTCCTCCGCTCGATCCTGCTGTCGGCCGCGGGGCTCGCCGCCTTCCTGCTCGTCTGGGAGGCCGCGCCGCGGCTCGGGCTGATCAATCCGGCCTTCTTGCCGCCGCCGACCACGATCCCGGCCGCGTTCCTGCGCGAGATCGAGCTCGGCGTCTGGTTCGAGGCGGTGGCGTCGAGCCTCAGCCACTACCTCGTGGGGCTCGCGGTCGGCGCCGGCGCCGGGATCGCCCTGGGGCTCGTCGGCGGCATGTCGCGGACCTTCGAGTCGGCGACCGCCTGGGTGGTGCGCCTGCTCCGGCCAATCCCCGGCCTCGCCTGGGTGCCCTTCGCCATCATCTGGTTCGGGGTCGAGCCCTCGGCCGCCGTGTTCATCATCGCCATCGGAGTGTTCTGGATCGTGTTCTTCGCGACGCAGGGCGCCGTGCGCGGCGTCGACCGCGACCTGATCGAGGTGGCGCAGGCCTTCGGCTTCCGCTCGGCCCCCGCTCGGCTGACCAAGATTCTGCTGCCCGCGGCGACGCCGGGCATCCTCGTCGGCCTGCGCACGGCCCTGGGCCAGGCCTGGATGGCGGTGGTCGCGGCCGAGATCTTCGGCGTGCCCGGCGTCGGGCAGCGGATGATGCAGGCCTCGAGCCTGCTCTCGACCGACATTGTGGTGGTCTACATGCTGACCATGGCCGGGCTCTACGGGCTGTTCGATTCCGCCTTCGTCGCCCTGCAGGGCTGGCTCCTGCGTTGGCGGGCCTGAGCGCATGACAGCCGACACCGCCCCGCACGCCCCGATCGTCGCCTTCCGTGGCCTCAGCCTCGCCTACGAGCGCGCGGGCACGCGCAACGTCATCCTGTCGAACCTCGACCTCACGGTCGCGCGCGGCGAGTTCCTGGTGATCGTCGGCGAATCCGGCGTCGGCAAGTCGACGCTCCTGCGGGTGCTGATCGGGCTCGCCGCGCCGAGTTCCGGCACCGTCGACCTTGCGACGCGCCCCGGGTGCCGCACCCCGATGGCCCTGGTGTTCCAGGATGCGCGCCTGCTGCCGTGGCGGCCCGTCATCGACAACGTGGCGTTCGGCCTCGAGAACAGCGGCCTGTCGCGTGCCGAGCGTCGCGCCAAGGCCGGCGAGATGCTGGCCCTCGTCGGGCTCGGCGACCTCGCTCAGCGCTGGCCGCACCAGCTCTCGGGCGGGCAGCGCCAGCGCGTCGCCATCGCCCGCGCCCTCGCGGTCGACCCCGACGTTCTGCTGATGGACGAGCCGTTCTCGGCGCTCGACAGCTTCACCCGCGAAGGCCTGCAGGACGAGGTGCAGCGCATCCAGGCCGCCACCGGCAAGACGGTGCTGTTCGTGACCCACGACATCGACGAGGCGGTGACCCTGGCCGACCGGGTGGTTGTGCTCGCCGGCAAGCCCGGCCGCGTGGCGGCGGAGGTGCGCATCGACCTGCCGCGTCCGCGGCGGCGGCGCGACGGCGCGCTGCTGGAGGCGGCCCGGCGCCTGCGCGGCGAGCTGTCCCGCGACTCGGCGGAACTCTAACGGAAGCGTCAGAACCAACCTCGGTGAGCCCGGCTCAGCGAGGTTCGACCCCCGCGACTGCGAGGCGGTGGTCGACCGCCGCACCTCATGGGTTATGACCCATGAGATTTGGTATCAGTTGTCCGAATAGGCCCGCATCATCTCGACGATGCGGGCTCGTACCTCCGGGTCCCCGACCCGCAGGAACGCCGCCAGCATCGCGTCGCATTCGGCCGCATTGGGAGTCAGTGCGTCCGAGACCGGTGGCTCGTGCCGGTAGAAGTCCGAGACCGGGATCGCGAGCACGGCAGCGATCTTGCCCAGGATCTGCTGGCTGGCCGCCGAACGCGAGCCATCCTGCATCAGACGCGAGGTTGCCGGGTCCGTCATCGGTTCGTGCCGTCCAGTCTACCTGCCTGCGGTCGGCCCGGCACGTGTATGCGAGCGAACCGGTTGGTCAAATCGGTATTTACGCAAATCGTTGCATGCGCAACGACTAGTTTCAACCATGCGTAGAAAATACGATCGGTGATCCCAGGCACCTCGACGTCCCACGCGGCGCGACGCCATCACGCCAGCGTCGCCGACACCGCCAACCAGACCAAAGCGACCGCTCCGAGGATGCGCCGCCAGGGGTTCACCCCGCGCAGAACTTCGTCGGCGGCCCACCACCCGAGCGCCGCGCCCGCCCCGATCCGCAACCAGAAGTCCGGCCGACCTTGCGGAACGAGGACCCAGCGCACGATCGAGAACCCAAAAAACAACCAGAGCGGGAGATTGGGCCATTGTCCAATCACGAACGCGCCGGTTCGCCGGTCGCGGAACGTCCAGTCCACGGCGCGGCGCAGGGCCGACACGGCCCGCTCAGACCTTGTCGGTGCCCTCGGCCTGGCGGAGCGGCGCGCAGATCTGCGGGCTGACCTTGTCGAGGTGTACGCAGGCGTTGTCGCGGTACCAGGCGCGCAGGCCGGGCTGGGTCGGCGCGACGTACATCGCGACGAGAACGAAGCCGCCGGCGAGCACGATGAGGGTGAGGAGAAGGTTGCGCATTACGGGGGCTCCGATCGGACGGGCCGCCGGGCGACGGGTCGTCCAGGCAAAAGGCCCGTTCGCCGGAAAGGGCGCGGGCCGGGCGGTCGCCAGGTTAGCCCGACGACGGGTCCTGTTCCGCCCGCACAACGGTCAGGGCGCGCCCGGGTTCCGATCCGCGGCGGCGCCGAGGTCATGGTTACCGCCGGCGCGAGCTTCGCGTGCGGTCTTAACGAAGCGTGAAGCGCGTTTCCGGGAAATCCGGGAGGGCCGGTTAAGAAAGCCTGAAACGATTCGCTCGAATGCGCCGGACGACGGATGGTGGGGCGACCGGGCGACGTCCGGCCCCTTCCCGAGACACCATCAGGCGACGGCCATGACCGAGACGTTCGACGACCTCAAGTTCCTGATGAGCCTCGCCTTCGTGGTCTTCGGCGGCTTCGGGCTCGACGCGCTCCTGCGCTGAGCGCGCGGCGCTGGGTCGATCAGCGCGCCGCGGCCCCGTAGGCGCTGCGCAGGGCGAGCAGGGCGTCGGAGGGACCGATGGCGCTCATCGGTCGCGCGGTCGGACCGAGGCGGATCTCCGGCGCGGGGCGGGCCTCGGCGACGACCTTCACCTTCGGCGCATCCGGGACCTGTCCGGATCGCAGGAAGCGGGCGAGTTCGGCGGCCTTGGCGCGCTGCTCGGCGTGAAGCAGCCGCAGGGCCACCACGATCCCGATCGCCCCGGCGCCTTCGAAACAGGCGGCGATCACGTAGCCGGGCGCCATGGTCGTCACTCCTTGGAGAGTTGCCGGGGCGCATGCGGAGGGCGCCGCCGTTCCGCGACGGGTTCTCGGCGGTCATGGTTACCGCCATGTTAACCGCCGGCGGTGTCGCTCCCGGTTCCGGATTTCGTGATGGCAGCGGGCAATGGTCGCCCTCGAGGCCGGCGGTTGGATCGCCTCGATCGCCGCTGCGTCCGTCCGGTTTGAAACCAGTCGGAGCCCCCGTCACGGTGACACCTTGAGATTCGCATGACTGAGCCGACGCTTCCCTGACGCCGTCTCCGAGCGCGACCTCGGCCAAGCCGTTCATGACGCTGGTCGTCGCCTTCGTGCCGGAAGCGGGCGGGTGCCGCTACACCGCCGTCGCCCGGCACTGGAGCGTGGCCAACCGCGACGCGCACGAGGCGATGGGGTTCCACCAGGGCTGGGGCATCTGCGCCGACCAGTTCGCGGCGCTCGCCCAAACCCCCTGAAGGCTCGCATCGAGACCGAAAAAAGGAAAAAAGGCCGCCCTCGCAGGCGGCCCTCCTTTCGACCGGCGAACCGATCGTACGCCGATCACATGCGGTGACGGCGGTGATGCATCATGCGGTGGCGCCGCTGGTGACGCATCATCGGCCGGCCCATTGGCCGCATGCCGGGGCGCATCGCCGGATCCATGTCGGGCGTGCCGCCCGGCGCACCCATCGCGCGCTCCATGCCGGCGCGCGGGCCGCCGGCCTGGGGGCCGGACCGGTTGTAGGGGGAGTTCCCCTGGGCGAAGGCGGTCGCGGACAGGAGGGTCAGCGACGCGGCGATCAGGAACACTTTCTTCATGGGGAAGTCCTTGGGTCGTCTGTAGGGGCGGAACACCCGCCTCGAACGGCGCCGCAGCCCGATGCGGCGTCGGCGTACGCTGGTGAACTTCGGCCGTCGCGCAGGGGTTCCCCCTCAGGCACGGATTCCGCGCGCAACGGCACGCGTTCGTGCGGACTCCGCTCACTCCCGGTACCCCGCCTCGGTAGTCAGCATCCGCGGCGACGGGCCGGCCGAGGTCTTCCCCCCCGTCCGCGCAGCAGGCCGCCCCGGCTGCGCGCCCGCATCCACCGCACCGGCAAAATGGGCTAGGGACATGGGGCTGCGGAACGCCGGGGCGCGAGGGAGACGCTGATGGATCCGGTACTGATCACGGGGGCCGCCGGGTTCATCGGGTATCACGTGGCCGAGCGCTACCTCGCGGCCGGGCGCCCGGTCGTCGGCATCGACGACCTCAACGCCTACTACGACGTCGGCCTCAAGCAGGCGCGGCTGGCCCGGCTCGAAGGCCGTCCCGGCTTCCGCTTCCTGCGGCTCGACATCGCCGACGCCGCGGCCGTCGACGCGCTGTTCTCCGAGCACCGGTTCAAGCGCGTGGTCCACCTCGCGGCGCAGGCGGGCGTGCGCTACTCGCTGGAGAACCCGCGCGCCTACGCCCGCAGCAACGTCGACGGGTTCCTGAACATCCTCGAAGGCTGCCGCCATCACGGCTGCGAGCACCTGGTCTACGCCTCGTCGAGCTCGGTCTACGGCGCGCTCACCAAGATGCCGTTCTCGGTCCACGACAACGTCGACCATCCGGTCAGCCTGTACGCGGCGACCAAGAAGGCGAACGAGCTGTTCGCGCATTCCTACAGCCACCTCTACCGGCTGCCGACCACGGGCCTGCGCTTCTTCACGGTCTACGGACCCTGGTACCGGCCCGACATGGCCCTGTTCCTGTTCACCCGGGCGATCCTGGCGGGCGAGCCGATCTCGGTGTTCAACAACGGGCTGATGCAGCGCGACTTCACCTACGTCGACGACGTGGTGGACGGCGTCGTGCGGGTGGCTGAGCGCATCGCCGCCCCGAACCCCGCCTGGGACGGCGTACGCCCCGATCCCGGCACGAGCCTCGCGCCCTACCGGATCTACAACGTCGGCAACAACCGGCCGGTGCAGCTTCTCCACCTGATCGACGTGCTGGAGGCGTGCCTCGGGGTGAAGGCGGTGCGCCGGATGCTGCCGATGCAGGCCGGCGACGTGCCGGCCACCTATGCCGACGTGGACGACCTCTCCGCCGCCGTTGGCTTTGCCCCCGCGACGCCGATCGAGGCCGGCGTCGAGCGGTTCGTGCGGTGGTACCGCGACTACTACCGCGCCTAACTCTCAGTCGGCTTGATCTTCAACTGGTCGATGACCCAGCGCCAGGTCCCGTCCGCCTGCTCGCGGGCGGTCTCGACCGAGAGCGTGCCGTCGGGCAGCCGCGCGAAGGTCATCGCGATCGAGCCGTTGCGTATGGGAGGCAGGATTTCGGCGGCCGGAAACTCTGAACGGCGGGCCAGCAGGTCCGCGTAGAAGGCGCGGATCTCGGCGTGCCCGGTGGCGACGACCCGTCCGGCGGCCAGCACCGCCTCCGACTCGTAGAGCGCGACGAGGCCTTCCACGTCGCCGGCGTTCGCGCGCTGGTTGAACAGGCGGGCCAGCGCCTCCGGCGCCTCGGCGCCTTCCCTGTGCATGTCCGACATGGCGGTTCCTTTCGTGATGGTCGGCGGGTTCTTCGAACCGCCGGTTAGGTCAGTTGCGCCCCGGTGCCGTCACGCACCGAGACGGCGATGGGAATGCCGAGCTTCACGCTCTCGGACACGGTGCAGAACCGCTGGAACTGATCCAGGACCCGGTCGATCCGCGGCATGTCGGCGGCGGTGGCGCCCAGGGTGATCCGCACGTCGACGCCGACGATCCGCAGACGTTCGTCGTCGTTGCGCCCGATGCGGCAGGTGGCCTCGGCCGAGACGCCGCCTCCGTCCTGGCGGAACTTGCCCAATGCGAAGACGAGGCTGGCGCACAGGCAGTTCGCGACGCCGGCGATCAGCAACTGCTCCGGGTGCGGCCCGGTCCCACCGCCGATCGGCTCCGCCTCGTCGACCCGCAGGGCCGGCAGGGCCTTACTGAAATCCACGCTGAAGACGTAGTCGCCGACCTGCGTGATCGTGATGCTCGGCGCCGCCGTCATCCCGCGTCCTCCCCACCCTGCCGAATGCCCGGACTCGCCCCGCGTTCCGGCCCCTCCTCTGACAGACTTGCCCCTGACAGATCCGCGATTTGAAACCGAAGCGCCGCCGGGCCGGCTCCGCATGCCTTGACGCGATTTCCGCTCTGGCATACCACATACCATATAAGGAATCGAGCCGAGGCCGGATCGTTCTCAACGATCGCGAGCCCCGCCCGCCTCCGCCGCAGGGAGAGCTTCCATGCCTGGCCGAATTCCCGACCGCTGATCCCGCCTTCCGCTCGCGGCCGTCATCCCCCGCGGGTCGCGCGACCGACGACCTCGCCCACCGGCGGCGGACGACGGGTCCTGGAACGATGAGCGTCTTGCATGTCTCGGGCGATCGACTTCGAACAACTGGTCTCGAATGCCGGCGACGCGATCGTGGTCTCCGACGCCGACGGCGCGATCGTCGTGTGGAACGCCGCGGCGGAGCGCATCTTCGGGTTCACGCCGGAGGAGGCGATCGGGCGCACTCTCGACCTGATCACGCCCGACCGGCACCGCCAGCGCCACTGGGACGGCTACCACAAGACCATGCGGACGGGGGTGACGCGCTACGGCGCCGAGGTGCTGCGCGTGCCGGCCCTACACAAGGACGGTCGTTCGCTATCGATCGCGTTCACCGTGAGCATGCTGTTCGACGCGGACGAGACCGTCACCGGCATCACCGCCGTGATCCGCGACGAGACCGAACGCTGGAACGCGGAGCGGGCGATGCGCCGCCGCATCGCCGAGCTCGAAGCCTGAGCAATCATCAAGATCTCCCGTCGGAAACGGGCAACGAATTCAAGGTCAAGGCCGGTTTTCGCAAGCGAGAGCAGATCCGGCCGAGAGCAACGTGACCGCCGACCGAGGCTCCGAAGATGAGCCCGGCCTTCGATCACCGAGTGCGTCACCGATCCAGGATCGGCGTCGCCATCCGTCCACGCGAAGAGAGGAAAAGCCGACGATGAGCAAGCCACTCGAGGGGATCAAGATCATCGACTTCACCCACGTCCAGGCCGGTCCGGCCTGCACGCAGCTTCTGGCCTGGTTCGGGGCCGACGTGATCAAGGTCGAGCGCCCCGGCTCCGGCGACGTCACCCGCAACCAGCTGCGCCACGTCGAGGGCGCGGATGCGCTCTACTTCACGATGTTGAACTCCAACAAGCGTTCGCTGACGCTGGACACCAAGACCCCCGAGGGCAAGCAGGTCCTGGAGAAGCTGATCGCCGAGTCCGACGTGCTCGTCGAGAACTTCGGCCCCGGCGCCTTGGACCGGATGGGCTTCTCCTGGCCGCGGATCAACGAGCTCAACCCGGGCATGATCGTCGCCTCGGTGAAGGGCTTCTCCGACGGCCACCACTACGAGGACCTGAAGGTCTACGAGAACGTGGCCCAATGCGCGGGCGGGGCCGCCTCCACCACCGGCTTCTGGGACGGGCCGCCCACCGTCAGCGCCGCGGCGCTCGGGGATTCCAACACCGGCATGCACCTGGCCATCGGCATCCTCACGGCGCTCCACCAGAAGAACAAGACCGGCAAGGGCCAAAAGGTCGCCGTGTCGATGCAGGATTCAGTGCTGAACCTCTGCCGCGTGAAGCTGCGCGACCAGCAGCGCCTCGATGCGCTCGGCTACCTGGAGGAATACCCGCAATACCCGCACGGCACGTTCACGGACGTGGTGCCGCGCGGCGGCAACGCCGGCGGCGGCGGCCAGCCCGGCTGGGTATTGAAGTGCAAGGGCTGGGAGACCGACCCGAACGCCTACATCTACTTCACGATCCAGGGCCATGCCTGGGCGCCGATCTGCCGGGCGATCGGCAAGGACGCGTGGATCGACGATCCGGCCTACAAGACCGCGTCCGCCCGCCAGGACAAGATCATGGACATCTTCGGCACGATCGAGGAATGGCTCGCCGACAAGACCAAGTTCGAGGCGGTCGACATCCTGCGCAAGTTCGACATCCCCTGCGCGCCGGTGATGTCGATGAAGGAGATCTCTGTCGATCCGAGCCTTCGCGCCAGCGGCACGGTCGTCGAGGTGCCTCACCCCCATCTCGGCTCGTACCTGACGGTCGGAAGCCCGATCAAGTTCTCGGACATGACCGTCGAGATCAAGTCGTCGCCGCTGCTGGGCGAGCACACCGACGAGGTGCTGGTCGACCTCGGCTACACCCAGCAGCAGATCGAGGAGCTGCACCAGGCCCGCGCGGTCTGATCGGTTCGACGATCTAGCGAAGCCGCTTCCGGCCCGAAAAGGCACCGGGGCGGCTTCCGTCATATCCATTGCTGCTGCTTCGGAGCTATCAAATTGATCGCGCGAAGCACCGACCGGCCCCCTCTCCCAGGGGGAGAGGGTTGGGGTGAGGGGCGTGACCTAACCGGACATGTCACGCCCCTCATCCTGTCCTTCCCCCCTGGGAGAAGGAACCCGCGCTTGATCCTGCCGGCGGTGCGACGACGGCGGCCTTCGCGGGTGTCGGAATGGCGCGTCCCTAAAACACGCGAAGGCTCGGATCCATGCAGCCACTTTGGCGCCGGTTCGTTCCGGCGGCGACGCCGCTCAGCCTGCGGGAACGCGCCCGCTCGGCGCTCGGCGCAATGCTCGGCATCCTCGTCACCGGGGCGCTCGCGGCCTGGGCATTGGGGCCGACCACCGCCCTGCCCTTCCTGATCGCGCCGATGGGCGCCTCCGCGGTGCTGCTGTTCGCCGTGCCCGCGAGCCCGCTGGCGCAGCCCTGGTCGATCGTCGGCGGAAACCTCGTGGCGGCCCTCGTCGGCGTGAGCGTCGCGGCGCTCGTGCACGATCCGATCCTGGCGGCGGCGCTGGCCATCGCAGGAGCCGTCGGGTCGATGATGGCGCTGCGCTGCGTCCACCCTCCGAGCGGCGCGGTCGCGCTCACCGCGGTGCTGGGCGGCCCGGCGATCCACGACCTCGGCTACGGCTTCGTGCTCTGGCCGGTCGGCGTGAACTCGTTGCTGCTGCTCGCCGCGGCGCTCCTCTTCAACAACCTCACCGGCCGCCCCTACCCGCATCCCGGCATCGCGCCCGCGCCCGGCCGCACCGATCCCGTCGCCGCGCCGCTGGGCTTCAGCGGCGAGGACCTCGATGCGGCGCTAGAAGACTTCGACCAGATCCTCGATGTCGGGCGCAGCGACCTCGAGGCGATCCTGCGGCAGGCGCAGCTCCGCGCCACCCGCCGTCGCTCGGGCCAGACGGACTGCGCCGCGATCATGACCCGCGACGTGGTGGCGATCGCCCCCCACGCGCCGCTGATGGATGCGCTCGCCCTTCTGCGCCGCCACCACATCAAGGTCCTGCCGGTGACCGACGAGAGTGCTCGCGTGGTCGGCATCGTCACGCAGACCGACCTCCTCGACAAGGCGGCGTGGGACCGACGCGGGCCGCGCCTTGGGCTCCTCCGCCGCCTGCGCCTGACCGCGGCCCGCGGGCGCGCCCCGCACGGCTCGGTCGAGGACATCATGACGAGCCCTGTCGTGACGCTGCGGCCGGACAGCCCGATCGGCGAGGTCGTGCTGCAGATGTCTGGGCTCGGCCTGCACCATCTGCCGGTGGTCGGGCCGGACGACCGCCTCGTCGGGATCGTCTCGCAGGGCGACCTCGTGGCGGCCCTGCTCACCGACGCCACGCGGCACCAGGCCGAGGTGCCGACGCCGCGGATGCTGGCGCCGGCCTGATCCGAGGGGGCGTCAGGCTGGGTTCGGCACGTCGAGGAAGAAGGCGACGGCCTGCGCCACCACCGCCGGGTCGTAGGCGTGGGGGCCGTCGTACTCGACGTAGGTGGTGTCGTAGCCGGCCCGTTCGAGCTGCGCGGCATGGCTGCGGCCGCCATGCGCGACCGCGATCTGCGCGTCCCGGGTGCCGTGCGAGACGAAGACCCGCGGCGCCCCGGTCTGGACCTGCACGCTCAGGAAGCCGGCGGACGAGGCGATGACGTGGGTGACGACGTCCCCGTTGGTCAGCCCCGAGGACAGGGCGTAGCTACCGCCGTCCGAATGGCCGGCGAAGGCCAGATGCGACGGATCGAGCAGGAAGCGCGATCCGACCTCGGAGAGCGCGGCTTCGAGGCGCTCGCGGTCGGGACCGTGGCCGGCGATGACGAGGTCCCAGGTCGGGAACAGCGATTGCGGGGCCAGCAGCAGGAACCCGCGCGCCTCCGCGTGGGCTTCCAGCATCGGCAGGATCTTCTCCGCGCCGCCCCCGCCGCCGTGGAACAGCACCGCCAATGGCGTGGCCCTTCGCGGGTCGATCCGGGCCGGCACGTGGAGGATCGCGTCGCGCTCCGGAAACAGCCCGAGCGGGTGACGCCCCGGCGGTAGCGGCGGCTTCACGGGGAGCCGGTGCGCGAAGGCGATGCGGCCGACGAGGCGCGGATCGATCATCGCGTCGGCTCCCATGGTCGCGGGAGGGCGGCGACCGCCCTCCCGCTCTTCGCCCGGCTGCACTTACTTCCGCTTCACGGTGCTCTGCGGGTTGAGGCTGCCGATGTTGCCGCTCTCGGTGCCCGCAGAGGGATCGATCACCGCGTTGATCAGGGTCGGACGACCCGAATCCATCGCCGCGTTGACCGCCTCGCGGAGCGCATCCGGCGTCGTGACGTTGACGCCGACGCCGCCGAAGGCCTCCATCATCTTGTCGTAGCGCGCGTCCTTCACGAACACGGTCGGCGCCACGTCGGCCGCGCCCGACGGGTTCACGTCGGTGCCGCGATAGATGCCGTTGTTGTTGAACACCACGATGCAGACCGGCAGGTCGTACCGGCAGATCGTCTCGACCTCCATGCCGGAGAAGCCGAAGGCCGAGTCGCCCTCGACCGCGAGCACCGGCTTGCCGGTCTCGACGGCCGCCGCCACGGCGAAGCCCATGCCGATGCCCATGATGCCCCAGGTGCCGACGTCGAGGCGCTTGCGCGGCTGGTACATGTCGATGACGCCGCGGGCGAGATCGAGGGTGTTGGCGCCCTCGTTGACGAGGATCGCGTCGGGGCGCTCCTTGATGATCGTGCGCAGCACGCCGAGCGCGCCGTGGAAGTCCATCGGGATCGAGTTCTTCAGGAGGCGCTGGCCCATCTTGGCGATGTTGGCGTCCTTCTTCGCCTTGATCGTCTCGGTCCAGGCCGCGGGCGGCGCCGGCCAGCCGCCCTTCATCCCGTCGAGCAGCGCCGCGACGCAGGAGCCGATGTCGCCGACGACCGGCGCGACGATCTCGACGTTCGAATCCATCTCGCGCGGCTCGATGTCGATCTGGATGAACTTCTTGGAGCCCGGGGCGCCCCAGGTCTTGCCCTTGCCGTGCGAGAGCAGCCAGTTCAGCCGGGCGCCGACCAGGAGCACGACGTCGGCCTCCTTCAGCACCGTCGAGCGCGCGGCGCCGGCCGAGAGCGGGTGGGTGTCGGGCAGGAGGCCCTTGGCCATGCTCATCGGCACGTAGGGGATGCCGCTGGTCTCGACCAGCGCGCGGACCGCCTCGTCGGCCTGCGCGTAGGCGGCGCCCTTGCCGAGGATGATCAGGGGGCGCTCCGCGGTCTTCAGCACGGCCAGCGCCCGCGCGATCGCTTCCGGCGCCGGGATCTGGGCGGGCGCCGGGTCGATCACCTTGACCAGCGACTTCGCGCCGGCCTCGGCGTCCATCACCTGCGCGAAGAGCTTGGCCGGCAGGTCGAGGTAGACGCCGCCGGGACGGCCGGAGCAGGCGGCGCGGATCGCGCGGGCCACGCCGATGCCGATGTCGGCGGCGTGCAGCACGCGGAAGGCCGCCTTGCACAGGGGCTTGGCGATGGCGAGCTGGTCCATCTCCTCGTAGTCGCCCTGCTGCAGGTCGACGATCTCGCGCTCGGACGAGCCCGAGATCAGGATCATCGGGAAGCAGTTGGTGGTGGCGTTGGCCAAAGCCGTCAGGCCGTTGAGGAAGCCCGGCGCCGAGACCGTAAGGCAGATGCCCGGCTTCTTCGTGAGGAAGCCGGCGATCGCCGCCGCGTTGCCGGCATGCTGCTCGTGCCGGAACGAGATCACCCGGATGCCCTCGGCCTGGGCTAGGCGCCCGAGATCGGTGATCGGGATGCCCGGCACGCCGTAGATCGTGTTGATGTCGTTGAGCTTCAACGCGTCGATGACGAGGTGGAACCCGTCGGTCAGCGCAGGCTGGGTGTCGGCCTCGGCCATGTTCACGTCGGCGGTATGCATGTCGATGACTTGTGCGTGCGCGGGCATCTCGGCCTCCCGAATGGATGGTTGTTGGGCCTCTCCGAGGCTTGGGCCTCGGATGGCTGGTCGCAGGACACGCGCCATGGGGGTGTCGATGGGGCGGGTCGACGAGGCGGACGTCGGAGGCGGGGCGGGCGCGCGGCGCGGGCCCGCCGGTGTCAGGCGATCCGGATCGGCTCGGCCTTCGGCACGGACACGGTCTCGTCGAGGGCGAGGTAGCGCGCCCGCATCGGCTTGAGCACGAAGATCGCCAAAGCCGCCGCGGTGAGGTTCAGGGCGACGATCATGCCGAACACCGCGTACCAGCCGTAGGCGGCCGCCACGAGGCTGCCGAAGGGAACCAGGAACGAGGCCGTGCCCTTGGCGGTGTAGAGCAGGCCGGCGTTGCTGGTGGCGAACTTCGAGCCGAAGGTGTCGCCGCAGGTGGCGGGGAACAGCGAGTAGATCTCGCCGAACACGCCGAAGTACAGGGCGGTCGCCAGCACGAACACCGTCGGGATGGTGCCGTAGCTGAGCAGCAGCAGCACCGCGACCGCCGCGGTCGAGAACGCGATGAACATCGTGTTTTCGCGCCCGATCTGGTCGGAGACCCAGCCGAAGAACGGGCGCCCGAACCCGTCGAAGATCCGGTCGAGCGAGATCGCCAGGGTCAGCGTCGCCATCGTCAGGCCGAGCATGCTCACCGGCACGTCGGCGACGTGGAAGTCGTGGGCGATCGGCGCGATCTGCGCCGCCGCCATCAGGCCGCCGGCGGCGACCATCACGAACATCGCGTACATCACCCAGAAGACCGGGGTGCGCACGGTCTCGCTCGGGGTGCGGTCGACCTTGCTCTGGGGCAGGTTGTGGCGCTTGCGCTGCACCGGGGCCGCGCTCCTCGGCTTGCGCAGGAACACCGAGAGGAACACCACCACCGCGCCCTGGATCAGGCCGAAGGTGAGGAACGCGCTCTGGTAGCCGCTCGACGCGATCATCTTCGCGATCGGCACCACCGTGATCGCGGCGCCCGCGCCGAACCCGGCGGCGGTGGCGCCGGCGGCGAGGCCCCGGCGATCCGGGAACCACTTCAGCGCGTTGCCGACGCAGGTGCCGTAGACCGACCCGGCGCCGATGCCGCCGACCACCGCGCCGAGGTAGAGCATCGGCAGCGAGCCGGCATAGGCGTTGATCACCCAGGCCAGCGCGATCATCACGCCGCCGAAGGCGACGACGATCTTGGGTCCGTAATTGTCGACGAACCAGGCCTCGACCGGGACCAGCCAGGTCTCGGTGGCGACGAAGACGGTGAAGGCGAGCTGGATCGAGGCCCGGCCCCAATGATGCTGGGCATCGATCGGATCGACGAACAGCGTCCAGCCGTATTGGAGGTTGGCGATCATCGCCATGCAGAGCACGCCGAAGGCGAGCTGCCACCATTTCGCCGCAGGGGCGTCCTGACGTTCCATCCCGGTTTCCTCCGCCTGCGACTCTCGGTTCGCGTGGATGCATCATGCATCGATTGCTCAGGTATGCAATATACCAGAGGCGGGGCGGCGGCGGAAACGTATTATCTTGCCGCTTTCTGTCATGCGGCCTCTTCGTGCGGCCGCGCAAGGCGGTGGCTCTGCCTCTCGGTAACGCGGCGGCGCGAGACCCGTGCCCTGCCCTTCCAGGGCCATCGACGACCACATCGTGACCGGAGGCCCGTGATGCGCGCTGGCTCAACGGGCGCGCGGCATGCGACAGGGTGCGAACCCGCCCGACGAGAGCCCGATGCCCTGCGCCCCCGACCGACTGCCCGCGTGACCGATCCCGCTCCCGCGTCGCGCAAGCGCGACCCGCGCGTCGACGTGCTGCGCGGCCTGGCCCTGCTGATCATCTTCGTCGACCATATCCCCAACAACGCGCCGGCGCTGATCACGCCGCACAATCTCGGCTTCTCGGACGCCGCGGAGCTCTTCGTGCTGTTTGCCGGATACTCGGCGATGGCCGCCTATGGCGGCCTGTTCCGCCGCGCCGGCACGATCGAAACCCTGAAGCGCGTCGCACGGCGGTGCCTGCGCATCTACCTCTTCCAGGCGGCTCTCCTGCTGGCCACCCTGCTGATCGTGCGGGCCTGGATGGACGCGACCGGCCTCGTCCCCCGCTTCGGAGTCGCGCCGCTGCTGCAGATGGGGCTGTGGTCCGGCCTGTGGCGCGGGCTGCTGCTCAACGCCTTGCCGAACTACCTCGACATCCTGCCCCTCTACATCGTGCTGCTGGCCGCCTTCCCGCTCTACTATGCCGGCATGCGCCGGAGCGTCTGGGGCGTGCTCGGCGTCTCGGCCCTGATCTGGCTGCTCGCCAACCTCGACCCGGCCTTCAACCTGCCCAACGCCGCGGCCGACGACGGCTGGTACTTCAACCCGTTCGCGTGGCAGTTCCTGTTCGCGATCGGGATGGCGCTGTCCGTCGCCATCCGGGGCGGCGACGGCCTGCTGCCGCGCCGTGCCTGGCTGAGGGCCGCGTGCTGGCTGATGCTCGCCGTCTCGCTGCTGCAGGCCGCGCCCTGGAGCGCCTGGAACCTGCCGGACCTGAGTCTCGTCGCCATGGCGCCGCCGGACAAGGGCCACGTCGCCCCGCTGCGGCTGCTCCACATCCTGGCGGTGATCTATCTGCTGTTCGGGTCTCCCCGCGTCTACGCCCTCACCACGAGCCCGCGCCTGCGCTGGCTCGAGCTGTGCGGGCGCCACTCCCTGGAGGTGTTCGCGCTCGGGTGCCTCGCGGCGCTGATCGGCCGGATCAGCTACCGCACCTTCGGGCCGACTTGGCCGCTGCAGGTCGGCGTCAACGTCGCCGGCCTCGCGGCGATGATCGCGCTGGCGTGGTTCCTCGACCGGCGGGCGCGCCTCAGCGCCGCCCCATGACCACCCGCAGCTTGTCGGCCAAGTCCTCGCGGCCGTAGGGCTTGTTGAGCAGCGGCAGGTCGGCGGGCAGGCCGTCCTCCCCGAAGGCGGAGGCGGTGTAGCCGGAGGCGAGCAGCACCCGGAGGCCGGGCCGGAGCCGGCGCGCCTCGACCGAGAGCTGCACCCCGTTCATCCCGCCCGGCATCACCACGTCTGAGAACAGGATGTCGACCCGCTCCGGCCCTTTCAGCCGGGCGAGCGCCTCGGCGGCATGGTTCGCGGTCAGGGTGCGGTAGCCGAGCTCGCTCAGGCTCTCGACCGCCATGTCGAGCACCGCCGGCTCGTCCTCGACGACGAGGATCACCTCGCCGTCGGTGGCGCGGCGCAGCGGCATCGGCCCCTCGGGCCGGGCCGGCGCGGCGATCTCCTTCGAGTGCGGCAGGTAGATCGACACGGTGGTGCCCGCGCCGACCTCGCTTCGCAGCAGCACCTGCCCGCCGCCCTGGCGCGCGAACCCGTAGACCTGGCTGAGGCCGAGGCCGGTGCCCTTGCCGACCTCCTTCGTGGTGAAGAACGGCTCGAAGGCGCGGGCGGCGGTGCCGGCATCCATGCCCTGGCCGGAATCGCCGACCGCGACGTGGACGTACTGCCCCGGCGCGAGGTCCGGCAGCGCCGCGCCGTCCTCATCCGTCACCGTCAGGTTCTCGGTGCGGATCGTCA
Source organism: Methylobacterium sp. WL8 (assembly GCF_008040045.1). Lineage (NCBI taxonomy): Bacteria > Pseudomonadati > Pseudomonadota > Alphaproteobacteria > Hyphomicrobiales > Methylobacteriaceae > Methylobacterium > Methylobacterium sp. WL8. Next base: position 56,247 of record NZ_VRVF01000014.1, read on the forward strand.
GGCGGCCGCCGGACGGCATCGCGTCGCGGGCGTTGACCGCGAGGTTGAGGATCGCGCTCTCGAACTGGCCGGGGTCGAGCCGCACCGGATCGAGGGCGGCGTCGAGGTCGAACGTCACGGCGATGGTCTCGCCGACGGCGCGCTCCAGCAGGGTGCGGAAATCCTTGAGCAAACGGTTCGGGTTGACCGTCTCGGGGCGCAGCACCTGCCGGCGCGAGAACGACAGCAGCTTCTCGGTGACCTCGGCGCCGCGCCGGGCCGCGGTCATCGCCGAGCCGGCGAGGCGCTCCACCCGCTGCGCGTCGGCGGGGCGGCGGACGATCATGTCGAGGTTGCCGATGACGATGGTCAGCAGGTTGTTGAAGTCGTGGGCGACGCCGCCGGTGAGCTGGCCGATCGCCTCCATCTTCTGCGCCTGGTTCAGGCGGTCGTCGGCGTCCTGGCGCGCGGTGGTGTCGACGACGATCCCGGCGAGCGCGGTCGCGCGGCCGGCCTCGTCGCGCATCGCCCGGCCCTTCAGCTCGATCCAGCGCGTCGCCCCGTCGCCCGCGCGCCGGATGCGGCATTGCAGGTCCAGGGATCCCACGGTCGCGATGGTGGTGAAGGCGGCCTCGGCGGCCGCGCGATCCTCGGGGAGGACGTGCGCGAGGGTCGTCGCCACGTCCCAGCGCGGCTGCAGGGCGTCGTAACCGAAGATGGCGTCGTGGCGCAGGCTCCGCCGCGACACGCCGGAGCCGAGGTCGAACTCCCAGTCGCCCATGTCGGCGGCTTCGAGCGCGATGGCGAGGTGGTCGCGGGCGACCTGGAGGTCGGCGCGCTGGCGCTCGCGCGCCTCGGCGATGCGCTCGGCATGTCCGTAGAGCAGGTCCACCTTGTGCAGGTACGCGCACAGCACGACGATGCCTGAGATCAGCGCCTCGAACCGCCCAGAGAACCAGCCGACGCTGCCGCGGGACGCGCCCGTCAGCGTCACGAGGTTGTCGAGGAGGAGCAGGAACAGCGAGACCGCGAGCCAGAGCTGGAGCAGGCTGCGCAGGCGCGTCGTCCAGCACAGGATCGCGAGCGAGAGGATGGTGAGCAGGGCGACCCCCGGCCCGACGCCGGAGGTGGTGAGCGACCAGTAGTCGTCGCCGACCACGGTGGTCGGCAGCCGGTCGACCTGGGCGACCACGAGGTAGGTCAAACCGGCGACCGCCACCGCGACCCCGACGGCCGCGGCGATCCCGACGGATGCGGACCGTTCGGGGGCGATCGACCGGCGCCGGCCGTCGCCTTCCATGATCGCGTAGGGCAGCGCGAACAGCGGCGGCCCGAGGTGCCACAGGGTCCAGAGCCACGTCGTCGTCGCCGGCGCCGACCCGAGGATGCGAGCCGTGCCGAAGACGTTCGGGAAGCTCAGGAGCTGGATCGCCACGATCAGCGTGACGTAGAGGCCGCCCGACGAGAGCACCAGCAGCGGCACCGAGCGGGTGCGCCGGTACTGCGCGAAGAACAGCGCCGTGGTGACCGCGTAGACCACCGTGAGCGCCGATTGATGGCTCGCGACGAATCCCGGCATCGGCGCCATCGGCTGCCCGACGAACGGGAGCAGCGCGAGCGACAGCGCGGCGAAGGCGAGGCAGACCAAGCCGGCGAACTGTCGCTGTCTCGGGCCCGGAGCCGCGTTGGCGAAGGTGGTGAGGTCGGCGGGGCGCGGGGCGTCGTTCACGATGGTCTCCGACCTTGCGACACCACGGGTGAAGCCGAAACGACAGGATTGCGTCGGCCTACCACAACCCAATGCTTGTAACTATCGCAGATGTGCAACTGAGAGGCACAATTTGTGACGGCGAGATCAGTCCGTCGCGCGGCGGAGTCCGAGGAGGGTCTTCCGGGTTGCGCGACGCTCGGCCTGGATCTGCGCCACCAGGGTCTCGGCGCTCGGCACGCCCATCGCGGTGGCCATCCGGGCCAGGGCGCCGCGCGACGGCGCCGTCCCGTCCGCGCCGACGAGGCGCTGCCAGTGATGCACGGCATCGAACAGGCGATAGGCGTCGGCGAGCCGCCCGGCGGCGTCGACGGGAAGCACTCCGCTCGCGCCGGCCTGCTCCAGCACCGCGTCGGCGGTGGCGCCGACGAGCGCTGGCTGCTCGTGCGCATGGCCGAGCACCAGGGCCTGGGCGAGGAACTCGAGGTCGAGCAGGGCGCCCGACGCCATCTTGAGGTCGAGCGGCCCGCGATGGCCCTTCTCGCGCGCGACCAGCCCGCGCATGTCCCGCGCCGCCCGGCACACCGCACCGGCGTCGCGGACCTGCGCCACCGTCTCGCGGATACCGGCTTCGATCTCGGCGCCGAGGCCCGGGTCGCCCGCGATCACCCGCGCCCGGGTCAGCACCATGTGCTCCCAGACCTCGGCCTCGCTCCGGTGGTAGGCAAGGAAGCCGCGGACCTGCACCGCCGTCGGGCTGTGCTCGCCGCCGGGCCGCAGGCGGAGGTCCACGGCGTAGAGACCACCGCGGCGGGTCTGGACCGTCAGCGCCGCGTAGAGCCGTTGTGCGAGGCGGTTGTAGGCCACCACCGCGTCGATCGCCCGCCGTCCCGTCGTGGTCCGGTCCTCGGGGTCGAAGTCGTAGACGATCACGAGGTCGAGGTCGGACTCCGCCGTGAGCTGGCGCGAGCCGAGGCGGCCGATGGCGAGGATCGCGCAGCGCCCCTTCGGCACGGCGCCGTATTCCGCGGCGAAGACGCGCTCGACCGCTGCGAGGCTCGCAGTGACCGCAGCTTCGGCGATCGTCGAATAGGCCTCGCCGGCCTGGGCCGCCGACAGGATGCCCGAGAGCAGGCGCGCGCCGGTGACGAAGCGCAGTTGCCGGGCGGCGTCGCGGCTGCGGTCGAGGAAGGTCTCGTGGTCGGCCGGGCTGCCGACCAGCGCCGCGTACTGCGCGGCGACCGCGGCTGGATCGGTCGTCGGCGCGACGAAGTCCGGGTCGAGCACCGCGTCGAGCACGTGCGGGCCGGTCCCGACGGTAGCGGCCAGCCGCGGCGCGGTGCCGAGGATGTCGGAGAACAGCAGGCGCAGGCGTTCGTGCGCCAGCAGGATCGTCAGGAGCTCGGACGCGTCCGGCATCCGGGCGAAGGCGTGGTCGAGGGTGTTGAGCGCCGCATCCGGCTCCGCGGTGCCGCCGAGCGCCTGGAGCAGGCTCGGCAGAAGCTCGGTCAGCACGGCGCGGGCGCGGGCGGTCCGCACCGCTGGCCGGCGCCCGAAATGCCAGCCGCGCACGGTCTCGACGGTACGGGCCGGATCGGTGAAGCCGAGGGCTGCCAAGGTCGCCAGCGTCGCGGGATCGTCCTCGCTGCCGCTGAAGACGAGGTCGCCGACCTCTGCCGACAGGCTCGGCGCGGTCTCGAACAGCAGGACGTAATGGGCCTGCACCCGGCCGGCATGGCGCAGGAGCGCCGCCTCGAACGCGCCGCGGGTCTCGAAGCCGCAGAACCGCGCGAAGGCTGCGAGGTCGTCGCCGTCAAGCGGCAGGCGCTGGGTCTGCTCGTCGCGCCGCATCTGCAGGCGATGCTCGATCGTGCGCAGGAACGCGTAGGCCGCGGCGAGCTCGTCGCGGGCGGCGGCGTCGATCCAGCCGGCCTGCGTCAGCGCGCCGAGCATCGGCACCGTACGGCTGCCGCGCAGTTCGGGCCGCCGCCCGCCGAAGACCAGTTGCTGGGTCTGCACGAAGAACTCGATCTCGCGGATGCCGCCGCGGCCGAGCTTGATGTCGTGGCCGACCACCGCCAGCGCCTCGTGGCCGCGCACCACGTGGATCTGGCGCTTCATCGCGTGGATGTCGGCGATGGCGGCGAAATCGAAGTACTTGCGCCAGATGAAGGGCGTCAGCTCGGCGAGGAACCGTGCCCCGGCGGCGCGGTCTCCGGCGATCGGCCGCGCCTTGATGAAGGCCGCCCGCTCCCAGTTCTGGCCGAGCGACTGGTAGTAGTCGAAGGCGAAGTCGGTGGAGAGCGCGACCGCTGTCGAGCCGGGATCGGGCCGCAGCCGGTAGTCGACGCGGTGGACGTAGCCCTCGGACGTGCGCTCTTCCAGGAGCTTCGCGATGCCCTGCGCGAGCTTGGCGAAGAACGGTTTCGCCTCGACGTTCTCGCCGAGCGGCGCGACGGCGGCGTCGAAGAACATGATCAGGTCGACGTCGCTGGAATAGTTGAGCTCGCCCCCGCCGAGCTTGCCGAGGCCCAGGACCACGAGGCCCGAGCCGGCTTGGGGGGCCTCGGGGTCGGCCGGGCGAAACTTCCCCGTGCCCGCGGCCTGGAGCAGGAGCGCGTCGGCGGCGGCGCCGACCGACGCGTCGGCGAAGTCCGACAGGGCCTTTGTCACGGTGGCCAAGTCCCACAGGCCGCCGAGGTCGGCGAGCGCCACGAGCAGGGCGTGCTCCGCGCGGTTGCGCCGAAGGACCTGCCCGATCGCGGCGAGGTTCGGCTTCGTTCCGCCCGTGCGACCCGCGGCCCGCTGCCGTGCCGTGATCGCCGCGTCCGCCGCCTCCGGGGCCTGGCCCGCCAGCGCCACGAACCGGTCCGGCGCCTGTGCGATCAGCCGCCATAGGAAGGGGGCGTGGTCGGCGATCCCGAGGAGGAGCGCGCGCACCGGCGGCGTGACGAACCCCGGCGGAAAGGCGGGCTCGACGTCGCCGAGGCGCGCGGCGGCGGTGCCCGGATCATGTAGGCCGGGTGCCGCCCGCAGGCGATCGTGTAACGAACCGAGGGCTGGCATCGGCGACCCGTCCGTGGCCGGAATGTCGAGGCCCGCGTGCCGGTCCTCCAATCGGCTGGCACGCTATCCGATCGCGATCCGCTTGGGGATGCGCGCGCGTCCCGCCGGGACCGCGGGGGCCTATTCCAGCATCTCGAGCGTGCGCAGCACCGCCATGCCGACGCGTTCGGCATCGATCTCGCCGGCCTCCGTCCGGGGCAGGACCGCGACGGCCTCGACGCGGTCGCCGACAAGCGGCCCGACGACGACTTTCAACACTTCGCCCGCCGGCGAGCCGGGATCGGCCACCAGGGCGACGACGTGGCCGGCCGCCTCGCCGTAGATCCGCAGCGGTTCGAGCGCGATCTCCTCGGGCACCTCGGCGTCGGGCTGCGGCGGGCGACTGAAAGTCGGGCGAATCACGTTGGTCATGCGCCGGGTCCTTTCGAATCGTCGTGGCCGTGTCTGTTAAGCGAGGCTTGGGCGCTGGGTCATCGAACGGGCGGCCATCCCTCGCGGCTCGATGCCCTCCGCTCGCCGAGATGTCATCGCGGCGGCCCTCGCAGGACGCCCCATCGTGCTTGTGAGCGGATGCCGTCGCCGCTAAGACGCGGACCCCGGGCAGAAAAAAGGCCGCCCCCAAAGGAGCGGCCCGAAGTCTAGGGAGGAAACGCCCAAGATGGGCAGCGGTACGGCGACGCCATCGCTATCCCGCAATGCACAAATAACCCTTCGCGCCGCACCATGCAAGCCTCGGTTGGTCCGCTCGGACTACTAAGCGCGCCGGCCGGGTTTCTCTCGTCACGCGGTCGGACGAAGCCTCACGACCCGAGCTGCCGGTCGTGGTCGAGCTGCCGCATCAGTTCGGCCAAGCGCGGATCGAGCGCTTCGTCGATCACCGGCTCGTAGAGCGCCTGGAGGTGGCGCCCGAGGCGCTGGCGGGTCAACGCGTCGAGGGTCGGCGTCGCATCCGGCTTGGCAACGACGGGCTGGGCTTGGCGGTTCGTGTCGAGCATCGACATTACATTGGCGCCGGCGCCGACTTGGCAACCATCTCCGGTCGAACCCCGTGTGCCAAATCGGCGACGGGTTGTGCCGGAAAACGGAACGGCGCGAACCGTGAGGTCCGCGCCGCGTCTTTCGTTGAATACGCTGATGCGTGTTCGACCGTTTAGCGGTCGCCGACGCCCGACAGGAGCTTCTCGATCTGCCCCAGGCCGCTCTCGCGGGCCTTCGCCTCGCTGGGCAGGCTCCGGTCGGAGCGCTGGGTCAGCTTGCCGTTCTTACGGATGGCCCACTGGTAGGAGCCGCCGTCGGCCTTCGGGGGAATGATCTCCAGGGAGTACGGATGGATGTTCGTTGATGTCTCGCTCATGAGCCTATTATGCCACGGACGCGGTTCCAGTCCAAGTCCGGACTGAAACCGCGGATGCAGATGCCGCATCGGGCGCTCCGCGAAGCGAGTCCTTGGGCTGCGCGATCCTGGCGGCACGCGTGAAAATCGTGAGCTTGGATCGGCCTGCCGACCTACGGTGGCGCGCGGCGCGAACGCAGCATCGGCGGACGCCGATCTTGTCGAATGCCTGACCAATCGATGTTCGGCCGCACGGACTACCGGGCCTTCTCGTGCTCGCCGAGGCCGACGGCCTTGAAGTCGTAGGTCGGGAAGAATTCAGTGCGGTAGGCACCCCACGCGGTGTCCTCCAGCACGCGATTGATCTCGCGAAGACGGGTCGCAGGCAGGCGCAGCACCACGATCTGGCCGACGCCCATCACGACGTTCCACGACACCACCTCGATGCCGGGCGGCGGGAAAGCCTTGTAGAAGCCTTGCCGCGCCAGCTGCGCGTTCAGCTCGGCGAGCGGCCGCGACTGGTCGTGCTTCAGGAAGACCGTCAGCAGGATCGCGTCCTCCGGCGTCGCCGTCGCGGTGCCCGACGGGGGGGCCGAGACGGCCTGGGCGAACGCGCTCGGAGCACCCGCGAGCGCCATCGCCAGGGCCGCGAGCGGCCAGGCCGCACGAAGTGAACGCCGCATCGCAGTCTCCTCCACCAGCCCGGTTCGTCCTTCGAGACGCCGCGTGGGCGAAACACCGTCTCGAAGCCTCGAACGCGGGACCGCGCTCGCGGGTCCGCACCCTGCCCGGATGAACCTCCGGCGTCTCCGCCCGTTGCCGTGCGCTTGCGCCGAATCGGTGCGACCGCCCCCGGACCTGGACAGACCGATGACCCGCACGACGCTCGCCCTCGCCTCCGCGCTCGGATTGATCCTGGCCGGTCCCGCCTCGGCGCAGATCGTGACGGGGGGCGCCGGCAACACCGGCGTCGAGCCCCCGCCCGGCACCGGGGGCGTCGGCGGCGGCGCGCGCGACCTCGGGCCGAGCCCGATCACCCGCGGGAACGAGGCCAACCCGAGCAACATGTCGGTTCCCGGCACGACCCCGAACGTGAACATCGGCGGGACGCCGACCAGCGGTCCGCCCGGCACCGGCGGCGCCGCCGGCGGTCCTTCGCTCGGCCGTTAGCTTCTCGGCGCCCTGCACGATTCGCATGGCTTCGTTGCGGGCGCCGCAAGCTCCAGGCGTCGCAATTGTGTTGCGGCGCACACGCGGTAGGGCGACCATAACCGCTGTCCGCCGCCATTCCGGCCGGCGGACACCGCGTGACGCGGCCCCGGCGAGACTCCGGAGCGCCCTCCGCCCACGGTGACGGCCCCAAGCCATCTGGGGCGTTTCACGTCTCGCTGCAGACCCACCCCCATGAACACCTCCGTTCGGATCGCGCTGACGACGCTCGTCGTCGGCGTGGACTTCCTCGTCCTGCGCGCCGGCACGGGCGACCGGCTCGGCGCCGCGCAGTCCGGCCGCATCGCCGCCCGGCAATTCCAGGATTCCGACTGGCCGGCGGCGGAGGCCGCCTGGGCCGCCACCGCCCTGGACGGCGTCGGCCCGCTCGCCGCGATCCTGTCCGTGGCGGCGCTCGCGGCGATCTGGCTCGTCGGCCGGCGCGGTGCCGGATATGCCGGGTTCGCGGTCGCGGGCCTCCTGATCGAGGGGCGACCCGAGCCGGCGCAGGCCTATTACGACACGCGCGACTATCCCGAATTCGTCGAGGTCCTGCCGAACCAGACCGCGTTCCTCATCCCCGAGGTCGGCGAGACGAAGTCCGGCCAGGCGGCCTTCATGTCCGAGCAGTTCCTCAACGAGCGCAAGGTCGCGATGAAGCGGATCCAGATCCCGCATACGCTGATCCGCAACCCGGGCTGGGCCTACGACTACTTCGTCCCCGCCGCGCGGCTGATGCTCGTCGACCGGTCGCCGGTCTCGCGCGAATGGGTGAGCGCGACCGAGCGCGGCACCTCCGTCCGCGACCAGGGCATCCGCTTCGAGACCGCCGATTCCGTGACCCTGCGCGCCGGAATCGTGGTCTCGGCCTTCGCGAAGGAGGAGGATGCGAGCAAGTTCGTCTACTGGTTCGGCGCGCGGGCCGCGGGCGGCAACGCCGCCGACCCGCAGGTGAACTTCGCCAGCGTGATCCAGGGCAAGTCGCTGGCCGAGGTCGTCGACGAGAATGTGCACCGGACGGTCCAGGCGGCGATGGCCAAGGAGTTCGGCCGACGCACCACCGACAAGGCGATCCACGGCAAGGTCGCGATCATCGAGGCTGTCGAGAAGGAGGTCCGCCGGGTCTACGAGCCGATGGGGATCACGGTGACCACCTTGGGCTATGCCGAAGGCCTGACCTTCGACAACCCCGAGATCCAGAAGGCGATCGACATGAGCTTCATGGCGATGAAGCACGCGCAGTCGGCGCAGGTGCAGATGCAGACGCTGCCGATCCAGGAGAAGATCCTAGACCTCAAGATCCGCGAGATGGACGCCCAAGGCCGCCAGACCCTCGCCGGCCGCTGGAACGGCTCGGCCGCCAACGTCCTGCCGGCGCTGCCGAACTGGGTGGTGCTGCCCGCCGGCTGGCTCGACGCGCTCAAGGCCTGGCTTCAGCCGAGCGCACCGGCGCCCGCCGCGCCCTGATCGACGCGCCTCGCACATGTGCGCGGCGAGGCGCCGCCCTCCTTCCGGACTGCGACCGACCCGGAGACGATTCGGGCCGGTCGCTCAGAGGTCCGCGGTCTGCGCGTCCCGGATCATCCGGTCGACCAGCGCCTCGCGCCTGGCCTGGCGGATGAGGATGCGGGCGGCGGCGCGGGCGTTGGCCGCGCGCGCTTGGCCGCTCGGCGCGCCGTCGCGGAGCGCCCGCCAGGCGAGCCGGCGGAACCAGCGCACGTTGGCGATGACCGTCGTCCGGCGGCTCAAAGGGCCGCCGACCTCGAGGATCTGTTCCGTCGTGCGTGGGGTCATCGTCTGGCAGTCCGGATCGCGAACCCGTGCTCGTCCGTGAATGAACGAGAGATGGCCGCCGCACCAAGATTCGGCAAGAGCAATGCCATTCGATCTGTGTCGAATTCAGACAGCGATGCTTCTCCCACCTGTTTTGCCGCACCGACCTCTGATTTCGGCCGCTGTACGAGATCGTGTTTGGAGCAACGCGACCGCTCGCCGGCCGACCGCACGATCGGTGACGCACCGCGTGGACGACCTGCGTGACGTAGACGAGGCTGTTGCCCGATGGGGAGACGTGTCGTCGCGACACGAGGCGTGCCGCGGTGGGACACGGAACGAAGCGGTGCTCCCGCGCTTCTCCGATCGACTTCCTCCCGCGGCAGGAGAACACCATGGACGACGATCGGGTCTGGTCTTTCGAGAAGAGCCTCTGGGACGGTACTCCCGAGCACTACCGCGAGCTGGTCGACGAGACGTGCCTGATGGTGCTGCCGCACCCGCCCTTCGTGCTCAGTGGCACGCAGGCGATCGAGGCCGTCGCCGACACCACCCGCTGGACCGAGGTCGCGTTCTCGAAGGGTCAGATCGCCCGGCCGCAAGAGGGCCTGATCGTGGTCGCCTACCACATCGAGGCTTCGCGCGGCGACGAGACCTACCAAGCGAACCGCACCTCGACCTATCGCTGGCTGTCGCACGAGGTCTGGCGCGTGATCCAGCACCAGCAGACGCCGCCGCTGGTGGTGCAGGGTGCGGTCGAGAAGACCGGCTGACCGGTCGATTCCGGGCTTCGAACCGCGCCTATCTCGCCGGGCTGCGCTATGGCGCGCCCGGTACCATTCTTTCCGCGCTCAGGTGCGCTTGCGGCAGAGAAAACCGGTCGCCGTCCGACGGAGACACCTGTGACGCGGCGGCTTACGTCGTGCGCGCCGAGCGACGTTACGGCTTATCCTGACGGGCCGCGTCTTCGGCTTCGGTGCCCGGCCGGTCCATTGGGCCGTCGACCGGCTTTGTCTTGCCATCGACGGTGTCCTGAGGGGTGATCGCCGCGCCGTCCGGCGTCGGCTTTCCCTGCGGCATGCGTTGGGCCTGCGTGTCGACGTCGTCGGTCATCGGGACAGACTTTCAGATTTCAGTTTCGCCGCGGACGATCGCAGCCTCACCCGTGCCCCTCTGCGCCAGACCGACGTCGGTTTCTTCTTCCGCGACCGCCAACGGCGGCAGGCTGATGTCATCCGTGGAGGCTCGGCCAAGGCGATCGTCGATCCGTTCGATGCCCGGTCGATCTGCAACCATACCGCCTCCTCTGTTCGTCAGAGGGTCGGCGTCGGCGTTCCGAGCGGACATGCGAACCTCACCGTATAAGAGAATTAACGTCCCGAAGGTGTCGCGGTTCTCCGGGCCGGATGGCACTGCGACGAACGGCGTGATCTCATGGCACGAACCGGCCCCTGCGGGATCGCTCGCGGGCACAGGTGGATACCGGCGACCCATGCCGACCGGAGCGGCCGATCGCAACGAAACGCCAAACCACTCCACCGCGAACATGATGGCGGCGGGACATGCACCCCGCCGCCGTTGCCTAAACGCGAAGCGAGGTTGTGATCAGAAGGTCCCGATGGCGCTCGCCGTACCGACGATGGTGGCGACGAGGCCGAAGGCGAAGGCCCCGATCATTGCGTAGCTGAATGGCTTCAGTTCCATGGTCGGCATCCTCTTTCGGTTTTGGTGACGCGGTCCGAAAACTGCCCGGCCGCGTGGCGATCAGCGTCCGATCAAACGTGGTGATGCCACCTCGGCCGTGACGTGCGAGTACGCACGCTGCACCGCAGCATGGCGCAAAGCACGGTCGCAAAGCCGATGCCACGCCGGATCGGCAACCGTTGCGAAGCCTGCGTCGCGCCGCGTACTCTGCCACGCCGAGCCGGCGCAAATCACCCGCTTTGCGCTCAAGCTTCGAACAGGATCAAAGTACGGGGCGGACACCCGCAGACCATCGCCCGCGTGGAAGAGTACGCACACACGGCACGGTTGCAGGTTTGTCAATATTAACAACCTGTGATTAAACCCGCAGATTGGGAGGCCGGCATGCAACCGTCGGAATGCTGCATCTTTCGGATCGTGATCGCGTCCGGTCTCGGGCTGCTGATCACGGCCGCGCTGCTCTGGCGCTACTCGCCGGTCCTGGCCGTGCTGTCCGCGCCGCTCGGCGGCTCGGTGGCAGCCCTCCTGGCGATGGTCGTGTTCCAGGCGGCCCGGCCCTTCGTGTCACCCGAGCCGATAGGCGTCGACCCGAACAGCGACTACTTCGCACGGAAGATCGGCTTTCTGTGATGCCGGGTTCGGACTGCCGCCAGTCGATCGGCTGCGATCACGCCGTCAGCGATCGGCCTGCCGTGTCGCGCGACGGCTCGGGCTGCGAACCGTTGCAGTCCGTCCGACCCGGTGGCGTGAGCGGACGACACGCCGTGACGGTCTCGCGTAATCCTTGCCGGACCTGACAGCGATCGGGCGTGCGCCGCTTGTGTTTTGCAGGTTGTCGTAAGGCCCGCGACCCGTGCGCGCCCGGTAGGCGGCACCGGCGAAATCCCCGGGCGTGGGCGGCGTGCCGGGTTGCGAGAAGCTCGTCTCCGGCCGGTAGGCCGGCCCCCAGCCGATCTCGTCGTCGCCCGCCGGGTCCTTGCCCGGAAAGCCGGTGACGTAACCGGTGCTCTGCGCAGCTGCCGGGCCGATCGGCGCCAACAGGCAGAGCAGGCCGCCGAGCACGAGGATAGCTTTTTGCGATGCATGGGGCATGGCGTGGGTCCTTACCTTCGCGCACCGAATGCGCGTGCGTGGAGTGCTGGACCAACCCGACGCCGGACCACCGGTTCTGAGCCTGTGGTCCGCTGCCGCGGATGGCTTCGACGGACGCCTTGTCCCGCGCGCTACGCCTGCTTTTGCGCGAAAGGCTCGGCATGTCCGAAGCCGCTTCGTCGATAATCAGGCCGCCATCGCCTGCTCGACGGCGTCGCAGGTCGCGTTGAGCCCGTCCTCTTGCGCCAAAAGTAGCGCGGCCTCGCGGCAGGCCTGCGCCACCTGCGGCGACCCGAGGAGCCGCTCCAGCACGCGTGCGGCACGCGGCGGCGTGAACCGGCGCCGGCTGAGCGCGGCGCCGACGCCGAGGCGCCGGAGGCGGACGGCCTCGTCGAAATGATCGAATGCCACCGGCACGAGCAGTTGTGGGATGCCGGCGGCGAGCGCCTGCGCCACGGTGCCGATGCCGCCGTGATGGACCAGGGCGGCGCAGCGCGGCAGCAGCGCGCTGAACGGCGCGTAGGCGACCCGCAGGATTTCCGGCGGCAGCGCCCCGGGCATCTGGTCGGCCTGCGGCGCCAGCAGGATGCCGCGCCGGCCCATGCGCCGGCACAGGGCGACCGCAGTCTCGAAGAACGCGCGCCCCTGCCGCATCCCTGATCCATAGGTGAACGCGATGGGGGGCGTGCCCGCATCGAGGAAGCGCGCGACCTCGGGATCGAGCGCGGCCCGGTCGCCGTAACGGTCCGCGAGGGGGAAGCCGACCTGCACGGCCTGTTCCGGCCAATCCGCCTGCGGGCGGGCGAACCAGTTCGGGAACGTCAGCACCATCCGGGTCGGGCTGTTCCACCAGTGGCGCAGGCGGCGGACCGGCGGCAGGCCGAGGCTGTCGCGGAAGGCGTTGAGGTCGGGCAGCACCGCCGGATCGATGACGTAGCGGTCCCCGCCCCGCCCGAGCCAATGCCGAAACCGCGACGGCAGGCGTCGCGCCGCGGCCAGGCCCGGCAGCACCGGCGCCTCGCGACGGCTCTCGATCAGGAACGGGGCGACGTGGACCGTGACCAAGGGCAGGCCGAGCTTGTCCTGCGCGATGCGGGCCCCGAGGCTGTTGGGCGAGGCGACGACGATCCCGCCCTCCGCCGACCAGCGGGCCTGCACCCACGCGAAGACCGGCTCGGTCGCCGTGGACAGCGTCTGCAGCAGCGGCGCGACCCCCCGCGTCGGGTGCCAGAGGTTCGGGTGCCGGAGGGTCCGCTCGTAATCCGCCCGCGTGCCGAGCGCGTGGAAGTCGATCCCCGCCCGCGCCGCGAGGTCGCCGAACGGCGCCGGGGCGGCCAGCGCAACCCTATGGCCGCGATCTTTGAGTGCGGCGGCAAGCGCAAGAAAGGGCAGCACGTCGCCATGCGAGCCGAGCGTAACCAGGGAAACCTGCATCGTTCTATATTAGAGGAATTTTGATGGAATGGATCAAAAATATATTATAGTTATAAACTAACTTATGTTATAAGAAGCGTGGCGGCTTATTTGTCGTTTATACTAGTAAAAAGCGGCAAATCGTCTTGGTGCGGGCGTCGCGGCGCCTGGTGCCTTGCGATCGTACGGTGAGCGCTCGTGGCGCAGGCGCGTCCCGGAACTGGCCCGCCTGCCCCCGGTTCGCCTTTGGGACCGTTCCAAGCCGAGGCACGAACATGGCCGACCTTCGCGGGAAGACCGTCGTCATCACAGGCGCATCGAGCGGCATCGGGCGCGCGGCAGCGGAGGCGTTCGCCGCCCGGGGCAGCCGCGTCGTCCTGGCCGCACGGAGGGCCGACGTGCTCGACGCGTTGGCGCGCGACATTCGCGGCCGCGGCGGCGAGGCCGTGGCGATCCCCACCGACGTCGCCGATCCCGAGGCCGTGTCGGCGCTGGCCGACGGGGCGGTGGGCGCGTTCGGCCGGATCGACGTCTGGATCAACAACGCCGGCGCGGGCGTGTTCGGCCCGCTCCTCGACGCGCCGCTCGATCTGCACAGGCAGACGATCGCGATCAACCTGTTGGGCGCCATCCACGGCGCCTACGCCGTGCTGCCGCACTTCCTACGTCAGGGGAACGGCACGCTGATCGACACGGTCTCGATGGGCGGCTGGGCGCCGACGCCGTTCGCCGCGGCCTACACCGCCAGCAAATTCGGGTTGCGTGGCTTCTCTGCCAGCCTGCGCCAGGAGCTCGCGCCTCACCGGCACATCCACGCCTGCGGCGTGTTTCCGGCGATCGTCGACACGCCCGGCCTCGAGCACGGCGCCAACGTGACCGGTAAGACGCTCAACCCCGGCTACCTGTACTATGCACCGGAAGACGTGGCCGAGACCTACTTGCGGCTTGCGCTGCACCCACGCCACGAGGTGGCGGTGGGCTGGCCTGCGCGTTTGGCCCAGGTCGGCTACGCCCTCGCACCGTCCGTGACCGAACGGATGATGGGTGCGGGTTTCCGCCGCGCGCTCGACAGGGCCGACCCTGGCCCACGCACCCATGGTGCCTTGCGCCAGCCGAAGCCCGAAGGCGCCCGGGCCGACGGTGGCTGGCGCGACCGCAAGGGCGTTCCCTCGGCAGGTCGCCTCGGTCTCGGGCTCGTGCTTGCGGCGGCCTGCGGTACGGTGCTTCTCGGCAGCGCGTTGTCCGCGCGCCGCTCCTGACCGGCGAACGAAGCGCCGCCCTGCCGGCAGGCTTCTACCGCTCGGCGTGAAGGCTCTTGATGAAGCGCCGCGCGATCTCGCGCACCCCCTCGTCGTCGCGAGCCTCGCCATGGGCCTTGTCCCAGAGATGGTCGAGGCTGCCGTCGAGCTCGTCGAGGAGTTCCGGGTGGCGCTGCGCCACGAAGCGGATCGTGCCGAAGAGAAGGTGCTCGACGGCCATCTCCCGGCGGCGCGCGTCGCTGAGGGCGTCGGAGGCTTGGGCGGGGGGCTGATCGGTCATGGCGGATCAACGAACGCCATCCGCGTTCGGTTCGCGCGAGGGCGACGTCGCGAGTGCCGCAGCGTGGACGTGTCAGGTCAACCAGCGCTCGTCGATGTCGGTCGCGTTCCACGCGGCCATCGGTTGGCGCTCGTCGCCTTCTGCGAACACCACCAGGTCGTCGGGGCCGACGTCGTGCACTGCGAACCAGTCCCAGCGCCGGTGGATCACCCGAGGGCCGCCGAAGATGCGGACGGCGTTCCAGTAGCGGTCGTCCTTGAAGCCGACGTAGTGGACGCAGCGCGGCGGCCCGGCCGGCTCAGACATTCGCATCAAAGATCGTCTCGCGACCGCCCGGCGGCCCGTCGGCGGCGGGCGCGGTGCGAGGACGAGCGGTAGCGGGTCGATGCATCGATCCAGGATAGCCCCAGCGTTCGGCGTGTCGAGGAAGCGCGTCGTCTCGCCGGGTGCCGTCTCACCGCGCCGCGGCGCAGGCGTGATCCATCAGGTCCTCGGCGCTCGCCCGCGGTGCGCGGTAGGCGAGCACGTAGAAGCCGGGCTCGGGGTCGCCGGCCGCGGTGGCGACGGCGGCGAAGCTCGTCTCGCGCAGGTCCCGCCGGCCGGGCAGCCGGGCCAGCGCCGCGAAGGGGTTGAAGCGCGCCGCCTCGGCCGCCGGCACCCGCATCGCGAGGTAACGGTCGCCGGCGAGCGCGACCGGGAACGGCGCCCAGCTGCCGCGGATCGCCTGCGCGTGCGCCTTCAGAGACGCCAGAACCCGCGGCTTCATGCAATCGAGATGGATGTGAAGCTGGTCCTGGCTGCGGCCGCGCGCCGAGTTCACCGCGAGGCCCACCTCGGCCACCGGCACGCGGCCCTTCAGCGGATCCGACACGAAGCGCCGCGCCGCCAGGGCGGCGCGCCAGTAGGCGGCGCCGCGCGCCCCGCGCAACACCGTCGCCTCGAGCCCGGCCACCGACTGGGTCGGCATCACCACGACGTGGGTCGGTTCGCCCGGCGCGCGCAAAACCGCAGTGCCGGGGCGGTCCGCGTCGCCGAGATCCACGTCGAGGCACGGAAAGGTCCGGTTGGCGACCGTCTTGGCGAGCACGCAGGTCTTCAGCGCGGCCCAAAGCACGTCCCGGCTCGGATCGCCTGCGGAGCGTGCGGGTGCCGGCAAGACGGCCAAGAGGATCAGGACCGGCACGATCCGACGCATCACGATCCCCAGCTCACAACGAGCGAACGCGACACGGCTTCAGACGATCGTCAGGCATGAAAAAACCCGCCACGTCGGAGACCGGACGGGTTCGATGAATGGTAGCGGGAGAGGGACTCGAACCCCCGACACGAGGATTATGATCTGAGCTGAAACAGAAGTAAGTCATTGACTTGTCAAGGCTTCTTCACAAACTGTGCTAGCACTGCGCTTAGTTAACAACTCAATTGACCGTCTATGGAGCGGAGCCTACATTTACTCGCTTGTCTCCAACAATTATTATCCGCATGGAATCCACGGCTGGAGGTCTCAACAAAGACAATTGAGTAGCGTTCAGAACCTGAACTTTAACTTTGTAAATCGTTCTAAAAGGGTAAGAGGATGTCAACTCCCAACCAACTTTCATTTCATTCTGCGCGTCAATCAATATTTTATCGATTTCGCCTGGCTTGTTGGGGAAACTGTAATCCCAAGTGCGTGACTGCACTGGTTTGCCATTCGTCTGAACGCCCCTGACAAAAGAACATTTTCCGTGATGATAAACGATGCCCCATCCTTCATTGATTAGTTGGAACATGATCGTTGAACCATGGAGATCAGAAACTCGCCTAAATTTAACATTTGATATTACCCCTTTTATTACTCTTTCTGGCACATCACTGGGCCCAGCAGCGACTTCAAACGGCACCTCAATTTCTTCAATGTACGGGTTTTTATTGGATGTGGCATTCCTGATTTGATTCAAGATTGACAGATTAATTCGATCTAGAAATTTGTCTTGTTCCTTGGAATGATTTCTCTCCATGTTTATGGACGGACCTAAAACTGTTTGCCCAAAGTTGTTTTCTCTTAAAGAGGTTTTTGCTAAACCGAGCTGTATTATGAAGTTATTAAAACCTTGCCTAATC
This sequence comes from Methylobacterium sp. WL8, assembly GCF_008040045.1. Classification (NCBI taxonomy): domain Bacteria; kingdom Pseudomonadati; phylum Pseudomonadota; class Alphaproteobacteria; order Hyphomicrobiales; family Methylobacteriaceae; genus Methylobacterium; species Methylobacterium sp. WL8. The sequence goes on from NZ_VRVF01000014.1 coordinate 73,166, forward strand.
TCCTGCCGTGATCTTTCCAAAAGCAATGCAATTTTATCCGATCGGTCAAAAATATCTTTTAAATTTTCATCTTCATCGGGCAAGCCGATTATTTTAGACCATAAGATTTTTGGCATCTCAATAGTCGATCCGGTGCGATAGCTGTAGCTTCTTGATAAAACAAGCGCTCGGCTGCGGAGCTCATTGATGGCTTTCTGCCTTAACCAAAAGATAGCACTCAATTTATCCAAGCTTATATCTGAGTTCCCGTCGACGTCCGGTCTAACTAACTCGTCAAGATTGGATTCAGCCTCCGCCAATCGAACAGTATTCCGAGAGCGATTGTCTAAGCTTCTATCAAGCTGACTTCGCAGGTTGACTATCTCCCGTTGCTGACTGCTAAGAAGAGAAAGTTCAGTCTGTATAATACTGTCACGGGCTTGATTCTTTGATAAATTAATCTGAGGGGGTATCCCCAGTAGACTTCTATAATCGACTGATGCTTTTTCGAGAGCGATTTCCGTTTCTATCATGCCGTCATTGCCGGGGCGCCTTAATGAAGATAGGCTTTGAGCGGTGACGAATAGAGGACCAGCCTTATCCGATAGAGTTTTGACATTCAGATTCTGGCTTTCCCAAGCAATTTTTATTTGCTCGAGTTTGCTTTTGTAGTCTTTTTGTAAAGTGGTTAGTTGTGAGACACTATTAAAAACTTCTGAAATTCCAAAGGTCTTTCCACTGTTTTGCTGTCCTATAGCAGTTACAATTGTTCCTAAAACTTGTCCGGAAGCCTGGGCGATAGGAGCATATGACGGATTGATCGTACCTACCGCTGCGGCGCCAAATTGTATTTCTTCCGCAAGCCTACGATATCTAGCAGTTCTACGCGCGTTATTTAACTGTCTTTCCTCACCAGCCCTAAGCTCAGCGATACGAGCATTTACACGATTAATTGATTCATCAATGCTTCTGTCATATACCTCAATTTTAGATATTAATTCTGGAATCTGATCGGCCAATACACTCGATTCATTCCGAATTGCGGCCGTTTCACTTCTAATTTTGTCTATTGCCTCTTTCGTTTGCTGCCTTTTGTCATAAGCCTCGGATATCGTAGCATCCCATGACTCTATTACTCCTCTAGGGCCCAATATTTGCTCTCTATTAATCACGAAATCTTTTTCAATATCGCCAAGAGAAGTAAGCGGAACGTCGAAGGCAGTCCATCCACGAAGATCTGTTTTATTATGAATTGCTTTTAAAATTTCCATCGAGCGAAGAATCGCTTTCTTACTTCTTCTTTGCTTTAAACGCTCTTGTATACTTTCCAAATAAGCTTCGATCCATTTACGATTATCAAGAGAGAAAGGATCTGCCGAAAAAATCTCTGCAATATGTGCAACTTCAGCATCCGGCCAAACCAGCTGCTCTTGATAATTTTTATCAAGTATTTCGTTCGCTTCTTTGCCAATAATCGCTTTAAAACCTTTTGCCCAGTTAATGAATCCTCCACTATCACGATCTTCTGTAAGGTTTCTAAGAAATCTTTGCCTTCGCTCTATATCCGAGCTCATAGGCGAAAATACTACTGCTTCCTCGTCGCTTAGATTGGGTAGTAGTACATTTTCCGCAACTAATTCTGTTTTACGGTATAGGCTATCGTCATTATTTGACCAATTTTGTGACGCATATCGAAGCGGTTTCAAATTGGAGTAACTTAAATCAAGCTCTTTTGTTTGTATAAGAACTAAATCGTTTGGTTTACGTAAATTGCCTGTAAAAGCTATCGCGCCATCGCCGATGAAGCGGATCTTGTCGGCAAATAACTTAACTTCTCCAGACTTTATCATAATTGGATCGGGAATTTCTATTATTCTGCCTTGAATCTCAATGCTAAGTTCGGGAAGGGATACAAGCGATGGCGGAAACAAAAAAGAAAAATGATTTTTATCGAGCCTGATAACGTCCCCGGAAATAATAATTTTTTTGTCGGCCTTATTCGAAGCTATAAAATATCTACTTGGAGTTTGAATCTCTTTCCTAGGATCAACGTGCTGCTCATAGTCAAGTTGCGTTCTGCACTCCTGCGATGAAACCTGCGTTATTATTGACAGTAAAATCAAAACAGAAATTGCAATGGGCTGCATTTTCTCGCTCATGATCTGAATAGGTATCAGTTATTCTAGCGTACATTTTATCTATAGAGATGAAATAGCATAGAATTTTCTCTCGTGATATTGTCATTATTTTTAGCTAAGTATAACAACAGCGCACAAGGGCTGGCGCTAGTTGACCAGCGGACAATCTATTTATGGGCTAACCACGATCGATCCCGCGCTTCCCGATTTACCACTCGCCCCGCGACCAGCATTGGTAGGTCCAGGTCCAGCTGCGCCCGTTGATCCACCTTTGCCGCCACCTCCACACCAATCTCCATGCCCTCCATCTCCTCCCACTCCGCCCGGCCCACCTTCTCCTTGTTGTCCACCCTGCCC
>NZ_VRVF01000150.1:0-4139 GCF_008040045.1 Methylobacterium sp. WL8
CCGCTCCGCCTCGTGGTGCCGGGCTGGTACTCGACCTACTGGGTCAAGATGCTGTCCGACATCGAGGTGCTGGACAAGCCCGACGACCAATATTGGATGAAGATCGCCTACCGCATACCGGACGTGCTGGGCGCCAACATCAAGCCCGGCCAGACCGGCTTCAAGACGGTGCCGATCAACAGGATGGTGCCACGCTCCTTCGTCACCAACCTGACCGATGGCGCCAAGGTGGCGGCCGGAACGCCGGTGGCCCTTCGCGGCATCGCTTTCGGCGGCGATTGCGGGGTAAAGGCGGTCGACTTCTCCGGAGACGGCGGAGCGACGTGGTTCCCGGCGCAGCTCGGCGCGGACGAGGGCCCCTACAGCTTCCGCCGCTTCGAGGGCAGCCTGCCGGCGCTGGCCTCCGGCACCCACACGGTCAGGGTCCGCTGCACCAACACCAATGGCGTCGCGCAGCCCATGGACCGGGTCTGGAACGGCGCCGGCTTCATGCAGAACGGCATCGAGGCCGTGTCATTCCAGGCCGCTTGAGGAGACCAGCCATGCACCCGATCCGCCCTGCGGCCCTCATCGCCGCACTCATACTGTCTCCCCTGGTGGCGCTCGCCGCCCCGGCTCCCGAGCCGATGCACTTCACCTCGCAATCGATCGAATTCCCGACCTCCGACCGGATCTTCCCGGACGGACCGGGGGCCGAGGCGGTCAACAACAACTGCCTCGCCTGCCACTCGGCCGGGATGGTGCTGACCCAGCCCAAGCTCACGAAGGCGCAGTGGACCGAGACCGTGAACAAGATGGTCCACGTCTACAAGGCGCCCGTCGATCAGGCCGACGTGCAGACCATCATCGATTACCTCACGGCGTTGAAGCCGACGCCCTGAACCCCCGAATCCCGAGGCCGCCGCGCTTTTTTCGCCGGCCTCGGGGAATAGACCGCGCCTTCCGGCGTCTTCCCAGGGCGATGCACGGCCAGCCCGGCCTTGCACCACGGATTTCCGATTTCGAACCAGCCCTCACGGCAGGCCCCGGCCGCCGAACGAGCGCGCATGCCCGAGAGACCCGCTTCATGACCCATATCCGCACCAGCCTTCGCACCCTCCTCGCCGGAGCCGCCTTGCTCCTAGCCCAGGCCCAGCCCGGGTTCGCCGCCGGCTTCGACGGCGCGATCAAGAACAACGCACTGGCGCTGAACGCCGCCGGGACCGTCGCCGCTGTGTCGAACAGCGAGGAGAGCGCCGTCATCGTCTACGACGTCGCCAAGGGCACGGTGCTGCGCCGCCTCGACGGCTTCGTCACGCCGCGAAACATCGTGTTCGCGCCGGACGGCGCCCGCTTCTACGTCTCCGACAGCGGCACCGGCCGGATCACGGTCTACGAGACCGCCACCGGCAAGGAGGCCGGCGTTCTCGCCGCGGGCCCCGGCTCGTTCGGTACGGTGCTCTCGGCCGACGGGGGCAAGCTCTACGTCAATAACGAGGCCGCAAGTACGCTGACCGTGTTCGACACCAGGACCATGCTCGCCGAGGCTGTGATCCCCGGCTTCGCGCAGCCGCGCCAGGGCGTGAAGCTGTCGCCGGACGGCAAGACCGTGTTCGTGACGAACTTCCTCGGCGACAAGATCACGTTGGTCGATACCGCCACCAACAAGATCACCGGCGAGATCGCCGGGTTCGACAAGCTGCGCGCGATCTCGATCACCAAGGACGGAAAGACGCTGTTTGCAGCCAACAGCGGCCGCAACACCATCGGTGTGGTCGATCTCGCCGCGCGTAAGGTCACCTCCGAGGTGGCAGTGGGCAAGGACCCCTACGGCGCCGCGCTGACCCCGGACGGTCGCTTCGTCTATTCGGGCAATCTCAAGGACAACTCCTTGTCGGTGATCGACACCGGCACCCTCAAGGTCGTCGCCACGGTGACCGGCCTGAACGAGCCGCGCCAGGCGATCGCGTTCTCGGCCGACAACGCCCACGCCTACGTCCTCAACCGCGACCTCAGCGTCGCCGTGGTGGACCGGGCGAAGAACGCGGTCATCTCGACGATGAAGCCCTGAGGCGACGCGCGCCGGGGGCCTTATCGCCCCCGGCGCGTTCTCGTCGTCGACACGTCACGAACGCAGGACAAAGACCCCATGCTCGGCCTGTTCCAGCGCAAGGACCGCCTCATCGTCCACGGAAAGGCGCCCTACAACGCCGAGCCGCCGCTCGATCGCCTGCGCGCGGCCTTCATCACCGACCAGGCCGACTTCTACGTCCGCAGCCACGGGAATATCCCGGATCTCGACGCCGACGGCTACCGCCTGACCGTCGACGGGATGATCGCGACGCCGCTCGACCTGTCCGTCGCCGACCTCAAGGCGCGGTTCGCACCCATCACCGTCACGGCAGTCATGCAATGCGCCGGCAACCGCCGGGCGGACATGTTGGCGGTGGCCCCGGTCGCCGGCGACCCGTGGGCGGCCGGCGCCATCGGTAACGCGGAATGGACCGGCGTGCGCCTCGCCGACGTCCTGCGCGCGGCCGGCCTCGACGCGGGGTGCGCACGTCACGTCGCCTTCGAGAGCCACGACCGGATCGCCCATACGGACACGCGTTTCGGCGCCTCGATCCCGCTCGCCAAGGCTCTCGCCCCCGAGACGCTGCTCGCCTTCGCGATGAACGGCGAGCCTCTCGCCCCCGAGCACGGCCATCCGTTGCGCGTGGTGGTACCGGGCTTTGCCGGCATCCGCAGCCCGAAATGGCTCGCCCGCATCACGGTGCAGGATCACCCCTCCGACAACCCGATGCAGGCCGACGACTACAAGCTGTTTCCGCCCGACGTGACCGCCGAGACCGCGGACCCCGTCCACGGCATCACCATCGAGGCGATGCCGCTCAACAGCGCGATCTGCGAGCCCGCCCGCGGCGCAGCGTTGAAGGCCGGACGGCACGCGATCCGCGGCTACGCCATCGCCAGTGACCGCGCGGTCGCCCGCGTCGACGTCTCGACGGATGGCGGTCGCAGCTGGGCGCAGGCCCGGATCGACCGCGATGCGGACGCGCCCTACGCCTGGACGTTCTGGGAGATCGACTGCGAGCTGACGACCGGCGAGCACGAACTCGCGGTGCGGGCCTGGGATTCCGCCGGCCAGACCCAGCCTGCGGCGCCGGACGACACCTGGAACTACAAGGGCTACCTCAGCGCCGCCTGGCACCGGGTGCGGGTAACGGTGGCCTGACCGTCATGCCCAGAGCAGGGCGGTGGCCGCAAGGCCCGAGATCGCGATCAGCAGGGCCGCAACCCCGACGGTGAGGATGCGCGGCATCATCGGGATCTCGGCATGGGCGAGTCGCGCCCGAATCGCCCGGTCTCGCCATGCGGCGCCGGCGAACGAGGCGAGCGCACAGGCGATCAGCGTGAGCGACAGCACCTTCAGTGGCCAGACCGCCAGCACCTCTCGCAGGAAGCGCTGCGCGGCCAGGCCGACGCCGAGGAAGGCGAGCCCGGTGCGAAGCCACGCCACGAAGGTGCGCTCGGCCGCCAGCACGGTCCGGTCCTCGGCGAGCCTCACCCGCGGGTCGTCGGGGGGCACGGGTTTTGCAGGATCGCTCATCCGGCATCCGCCGTCGCGATCAGGTCGAGCAACGCGTCGGCGGCCCGGCTGCGGTAGCGCTCCTTGTGGCGCAGCACCCGGAACGGTCGGCTTGGCAAATCGAACGCCGCCCGTACCAGGGTCCCGGCTTGAAGCGCTGCGGCGACCACGGTCTCGGACAGGACGGCGGCCCCACCTCCGGCCTCGACGGCGGCGCGGACCGCCTCGTTGGAAGGCAGTTCGAGCGTGACCCGAAGCCGGGCCACGGCCAGACCGGCCTCCGTGAGCGCTGCCTCGAAGGCCGAGCGGGTTCCCGATCCCGCCTCGCGCAGCACCCAATCGGCCCCAGCGAGGTCCTCGGGTTCGAGCGCGGTCGCCCCTGTGAAGGGATGTGTTGGGGCGACCACGAGGACGAGTTGGTCCCGCGCGATGGTGGTGCTCGCAAGCGTCGGGTCGTCCAGCGCCCCCTCGACGAAGCCGAGTTCGGCCGTGCCCGCGCGCACCGCGTCGGCGGCGTCGGTGGTGTTGCCCACGGCCAAGCGGATGGCGATCTCAGGGTAGGCGCGGCGGA
>NZ_VRVF01000151.1:0-4115 GCF_008040045.1 Methylobacterium sp. WL8
GCACCGCACCGAGCGCTGCCAGGCGCACGACGTCGCGGCGGGTGCCGTCCGGGCGGGCGGGCCCACGGGGATCGCGGAGGGCGTCGGAGCGCGGGTCGGTCGGCAGCGTCGTGCCCCTTCGTTCGGGTGGTTCGGCAACAGGACCGGAAACAGCGAAGTCCCGGAAACGGTTCGCAACAATCGGCCCCTCGTACCATCCCGGTGCCTGAACACTCGGTTAAGCGCGGCCGGCGGGCGCGAATTCCGGCGCCTGTGTGATCGAGGCCGCGCGGCGGAGCGGAAGGGCGACGGCGAGGCGACGCCGTTTTGCGGGATGGGCGCGATCGGCTAATCGGGTGCTCCCATCCCGTCGCCCGCCGGTCCCGGCGGGCGACACCAGCGACCGTCCCCGGGAACCTGAACGCGATGACGACACCGGCCCCCGCGCGGCGAAGCCTCACCGCGATCGTGCTCGCCGCCGGCAAGGGCACGCGGATGCGCTCCGACCTGCCGAAGGTGCTGCATCGCCTGGCGGGCCGCAGCATGCTCGGCCACGTTCTCGCCGCGGTGCAGGCGGCCGGCGCCGCGCGCATCGCCGTGGTGGCCGAGCCCGGCCGCGACGACGTCGCCCGCGAGATCGCGGCGCTGGCGCCGGGCGCCGCAATCTACCCGCAGGTCGAGCGCCTCGGCACGGCCCACGCCGTGCTGGCCGCCCGGGCGATCCTGAGCCAAGGCGACGACGGGGAAGGCGACGACGGGGAAGGCGACGACGGGGAAGGCGACGACGTCATCGTCGCCTTCGGCGACACCCCGCTGATCACCGGCGAGACCCTGTCGCGGCTGCGGGCGCCCTTGGCCGAGGGCGCAGCGGTAGTGGTGCTGGCCTTCGAGACCGAGGCGCCCGCCGGCTACGGCCGGGTGCTGACCGAGGGCGCCCGCGTGGTCGCGATCCGCGAGGAGAAGGACGCCAGTGAAGCGGAGCGCGCGGTGCGCCTGTGCAACGCCGGGCTGATGGCGCTGTCGGGCGACCACGCGCTGGCGCTCCTGGAGCGGATCGGCAACGACAACGCCGCCGGCGAGTACTACCTGCCCGACGCGGTGGCGCTGGCCGTCGGCGACGGGCTCTCCGTCGCCGTGGTTCCGGTGACGGAGGCGGAGGCGCAAGGGGTCAACGACCGGGTGCAGCTCGGCGTCGCCGAGGCCGCGATCCAGGCGCGCCTGCGCCGCAGCGCCCAGCTCGGCGGCGCGACCTTGGTCGCCCCCGAGACGGTGTTCCTCAGCCACGACACGATCCTCGGGCGCGACGTGCTCGTCGAGCCGAACGTGGTGTTCGACACCGGCGTCCGCGTGGACGACGGGTGCGTCGTCCACGCCTTCTCGCACCTGAAGGACGTGCGCCTGGAGGCGGGCGCCAGCGTCGGCCCGTTCGCGCGCCTGCGGGGCGGCGCGGTGCTGGAGGCCGGCGCCAGCATCGGCAACTTCGTGGAGCTGAAGAACGCCCGCCTCGGGCCGGGCGCCAAGGCCGCGCACCTGACCTATCTCGGCGACGCCGAGGTCGGCGCCCGCGCCAACGTCGGGGCCGGCACCATCACCTGCAACTACGACGGGGTCTCGAAGCACCGCACCACGATCGGGGCCGGCGCCTTCATCGGCTCGAACTCGGCGCTGGTCGCCCCCGTCGCGATCGGCGAGGGCGCCTTCGTCGCCTCCGGCTCGGTGATCACCGACGACGTGCCCGACGGGGCGCTCGCCGTCGCCCGCGGCCGCCAGGCGACGAAGCCGGGCTGGGCCGAGTGGAAGCGGGCGGCGTTGCAGGCGGAGAAGGTGGCGCGCGCAGGCAAACCGTAGCTCCCGGCGCGCGCACCCGCAGCCCCTTCAAAAGACGGCCCGCGCCTCTCACGTAAACGGCCCACTGCATCGCCTGCCCTGCGTAGCCACGGGGGGCTGGCCTCGTGCGGCGGCGATCCGGTACAAGCCGCCGGTCCACCGGGCGAACCGAAAGACAACTCAGCATGTGCGGCATCGTCGGCATCGTCGGTAACGGGGCAGTGGCCGGTCCGCTGGTCGAGGCGCTTCGCCGCCTGGAATACCGCGGCTACGACTCGGCCGGCATCGCCACGCTGGAGCACGGGCGGTTGGCCCGGCGCCGGGCGTCGGGCAAGCTCGTCAACCTCGAGGCGAGGCTGCGCGAGGAGCCGCTGGCCGGCGCGATCGGCATCGGCCACACCCGCTGGGCGACCCATGGCCGCCCCAACGAGACCAACGCCCACCCGCACGCCACCGCGCGGCTCGCCGTGGTCCACAACGGCATCATCGAGAATTTTCGCGAACTGAAGCACGAGCTCGAGGCCAAGGGCGTCCGGTTCGAGAGCGAGACCGACACCGAGGTGGTGGCCCAGCTCGTCAGCCATGCCATGGACCAGGGCCTCGGGCCGGTCGAGGCGGTGGCCGCCTGCCTCCCGCGCCTGCGCGGCGCCTTCGCCCTCGGCTTCCTGTTCGCCGGCCACGACGACCTGCTGGTCGGCGCCCGGCACGGGGCGCCGCTCGCCATCGGCTACGGCGCGGGCGAGACCTATCTCGGCTCCGACGCGCTGGCGCTGGCGCCGTTCACCGACGCGCTCACCTATCTGGAAGAGGGCGACTGGGCGATCCTGTCGCGCTCTGGCGCCGAGATCCGAGACATCCACGGCGCGGTCGTCCAGCGCCCGCGCCAGACCATCGCGACGCAGGCCTACCGGATCGACAAGGGCAACCACCGCCACTTCATGGCCAAGGAGATCCACGAGCAGCCGGAGGTCGTCGGCCGCACGCTCTCCCACTACGTCGACCTCGCGCAAGGGCGCGTCGCGCTGCCCGAGCCGCTGCCCTTCGACTTCGCCAAGCTGTCGCGCCTCAACATCACCGCCTGCGGCACCGCCTACTATGCGGGGTTGGTGGCCCGCTATTGGTTCGAGCAGATCGCGCGGCTTCCCGTCGAGATCGACGTCGCCTCCGAGGCGCGCTACCGCGAGGCGCCGCTCGAGCGCGACGGGCTGACGCTCGTCATCTCGCAATCGGGCGAGACCGCCGACACCCTGGCTTCGCTGCGCTACGCGAAGTCCCAAGGCCAGCACAGCGTGTGCGTCGTCAACGTGCCGACCTCGACCATCGCGCGTGAATCCTCCGTGGCGCTGCCGACGCTCGCCGGCCCCGAGATCGGCGTCGCCTCGACCAAGGCGTTCTCGTGCCAGCTCACGGTGCTGCTGTGCCTGGCCATCGCCGCCGGCCGCGCCCGCGGCACCATCGACGCCGCGGAGGAGCGCCGCCTCGTCGACGCGCTGATCACCGTGCCCGGCCTGATGGCCGACGCGCTGGCCCGCGAGAACGAGATCGAGGGGCTGGCCCGCGAGATCGCCAAGGCGCGGGACGTGCTCTACCTCGGCCGCGGCACCAGCTACCCGATGGCGATGGAGGGCGCGCTGAAGCTGAAGGAGATCAGCTACATCCACGCGGAAGGGTATGCGGCGGGCGAGCTCAAGCACGGGCCGATCGCGCTGATCGACGAGAGCGTGCCGGTGATCGTGATCGCCCCGCACGACGCGGTGTTCGAGAAGACCGTGTCGAACATGCAGGAGGTCGCCGCCCGCGGCGGGCGCATCGTGCTGATCGGCGACGCCAAGGGCGCAGCCGAGCACGGGCTCGACACCCTGGCCACGGTGACGATGCCCGACCTCGACCCGACGGTCGCGCCGATCGTCTACGCGGTGCCGATCCAGCTCGTCGCCTACCACACCGCCGTCGTCATGGGTAAGGACGTGGACCAGCCGAGAAACCTCGCCAAGTCCGTCACGGTGGAATAGACGCGATCTTTCAAACAGTTCGCTGTCCACGGCGAAAAAAGTTGGATGAAAAGATAAGGTCGGGTGAAAATGCGATGTCAGCACTGGTCAGCCCCCATTGGAGTGGTCCGCCTTTTGATATGGCTTTTGAGCCTGGAGGACGGACGAAATGGCAAAGCCCCCGAAGCCTTAGAGTCTGTCCGGCATCATAATGTTTTCTGACAGAGCTTTCGGGTCATGAGGCGGATGGAGGCCAAGAGGACGAACGCTCGCCCTTTCCGGCTTTTGCATTCCCAATCCTTCGCGAGACGGCGGCAG
>NZ_VRVF01000152.1:0-4018 GCF_008040045.1 Methylobacterium sp. WL8
GCCGCGCCCGCCCCGGCCGCCCCCGCACCGGCCGCGCGCCGCAGCCGCAAAACCGTCGAGGCCTGATCGGCCGGCATCCGGGTTTTTGGACCCGCGCGTTGGGCCAAACTGTCCGCGCGTTCTTCCCTCCCCCCTCTGCGGGGGAGGGTGGCGGCTTCACCGGCTATGATGCGCAGTTCGTTCGCCCCCGCCTGAGGACATCCACAGCTTTTCCACGCCGCCGCCCGGCGGATTCAGGGATCGGGCATCGGCCGGTGCGATGGCTGTCGGCGTGGAGCCGGCCGGTGGGGCCGGCCGCGTGAGGCGTCGTTCATGCCCGGCCAGCCCAGCCTCGTCGCCCGCCTGTTCTGGATCGCGGTGGTCGGCGGCGGCCTGTCCCTCTGGTACGGGCGCGCCGGCATCGCGGCCTCGGGCGCAGGCCTCGGCCTCGTCCTGCTGCGCCATCTCGGGCGGCCGGGGCGCTTCCGCGCCCGCGTGCGCAAGGTGGCGCGCCGTCATGCCCGGACGCTGGCCCTGCGCCGGCGGCAGGAAAGCTTCGTCGACGCCTACGGCAACCGCATCCTCGACGGCTGGCTGCGCGAGCGCGACTACTTCGTCGCGCGCACCCTCGTGCCGGACCTGACCGCCCGCGGCTTCGCCGACCTGTGCGAGGCGAGGCCCGACACGATCCACGCGATCGTCGAGGCGGTGACCGACGCGGTGGACCTCCCCGAGGAGGACGCGGCGCCGGAGGACGGCATCCCCTACGAGCGGTTCTGCGCCGGGCGGCTGGAACGCGGCGGCTGGCGCACGCACGCCACGCCGGCGAGCGGCGACCAGGGCGCCGACATCGTCGCCGAGCAGGGCGCGACCCGCCTCGTGGTCCAGTGCAAGCGCTACGGCCGGCCGGTCGGCAACGCCGCCGTGCAGGAGGCGACCGCCGCCGCCCGCTACTGGTCGGGCGACATGGCCGCCGTGGTCTCGAACGCCGGCTTCACCCCCGCCGCCCGCAAGCTCGCCGCCGCCACCGGCGTGCTGCTGCTGCATCACGACGACCTCGACGAATTGCGCCCGATCCGGGCCGTCCGCTCCGTGCAGGCGTGACGCCACTTCCCTCCCCCGCAGAGGGGGGAGGGAAGAACGCGTCGAGCCCCGCCTAGAACAGCCCGTCGATCTGCCCGTTCGCGTCCAGCCGGATCGTGTCGGCGGCTGGCACCCGCGGCAGGCCCGGCATGGTCATAATCTCTCCGCAGATCACCACGACGAAGCCGGCGCCGGCGGAGAGGCGCACGTCGCGTACCGCCACCACGTGGCCGTCGGGGGCGCCGATCAGGGTCGGATCGGTCGAGAACGAGTACTGCGTCTTGGCCATGCAGACCGGCAGGTGGCCGTAGCCGTCCTTTTCGAAGGTGGCGAGCTTGCCCGCCGCCTTGGACTCGATCTGGATGTCGGCTGCGCCGTAGAGCTTGGTCGCGATCGCCTTGACCTTGTCCGACAGCTTGGCCTCGGCCTCGTAGGTGTAGGTGATGGGCTTGGGCGCGCCCTGCGACAGGTTCACCACCGCGTGGGCCAGGGCCTCGGCGCCGGCGCCGCCCTCCGCCCAGTGCTTGCAGGTGATCGCCTCGACGTCGAGCTTTTCGCGGCAGAGGTCGCGGAGCTTGGCGTGCTCGGCGTCGGTGTCGGCATAGAAGTGGTTGACCGCGACCACCACCGGCAGTCCGAAGCCGCGGACGTTGGTGACGTGCCGGGCGAGGTTGGCAAAACCCTTCTCCAGGGCGTCGACGTTCTCGGACCCGAGGTCCTTCTTGTTGACGCCGCCGTGCATCTTCAGCGCGCGCACCGTCGCGACGATGACGACGGCCGACGGCGACAAGCTCGCCTGCCGGCACTTGATGTCCAAGAACTTCTCCGCACCGAGGTCGGCGCCGAAGCCGGCTTCCGTCACGGTGTAGTCGGCGAGCCGGAGGCCGGCGCGGGTGGCGATCACCGAGTTGCAGCCGTGGGCGATGTTGGCGAACGGGCCGCCGTGGATCAGCGCCGGGTTGCCCTCCAGCGTCTGCACCAGGTTCGGCTGCAGCGCGTCCTTCAGCAGCACGGTCATCGCGCCGGTGGCCTTCACGTCCTTGAGGGTCACGAGCTTGCGGTCGCGGGTCTCGGCGATGATGATGCGGCCCAGCCGTTCCTCGAGGTCGGCGAGGTCCTTGGCGAGGCAGAACACCGCCATGACCTCGGAGGCCACGGTGATGTCGAAGCCGTCCTCGCGCGGGAAGCCGTTGGCGACGCCGCCGAGGGACTGAGTGATGGCGCGCAGCGCGCGGTCGTTCATGTCGACGACACGGCGCCAGTGGATGCGGCGCACGTCGATGTTGAGCTCGTTCGCCCAGTAGACGTGGTTGTCGATGAGCGCCGCGGCGAGCGAGTGGGCCGAGGTGATGGCGTGGAAGTCGCCGGTGAAGTGCAGGTTGATCTGCTCCATCGGCACGACCTGCGCCTTGCCGCCGCCGGCCGCCCCGCCCTTCATGCCGAAGCAGGGGCCGAGCGAGGGCTCGCGCAGGCAGATCATGGTCTTCTGGCCGATGCGGTTCAGCGCGTCGCCGAGGCCCACCGTTGTCGTGGTCTTGCCCTCCCCCGCCGGCGTCGGGGAGATCGCGGTGACGAGGATCAGCTTGCCCTCGGGCCGCCCCTCCAGCCCGGCGATGAAGCCGTGGTCGAGCTTGGCGATGTGCTTCCCGTAATTGTGGAGCGCGTCGTCGGGGATGCCGAGCTTCTCGGCGACCTGCGCGATCGGCTTCAGCGTCGCCGCGCGGGCGATCTCGATGTCTGAGGGCATGGTTTCCTCAACCTTTGGCACGAGGGCTTCGTGTGGCGTCCGGTTTGTCCGTGACGTCCGTTCCGCCGGCTTTTGCCGTGCGGCGGGCGCCAGACCAAGCGCAACGCCCGGTCGATTCCGCCATTTTGCGTCAGTCGAGGTCGAAAAGCGCGTCGAAATTATTCGTTGTGCCGACAAATTCGATTTGCCGGCGCGGGCCGTCGCACGGGCTTGCCGACAGGGCGGACGCCTTGATCGGGCGGAGGCCGCGTCAGCCGGTCATCCCGGTGGCGGTGTAGCCGGCCTTGGTCAGCGCCTCGGCGAGGACGAGGCTCTGGGCGGTGGTGCGGATCGCGACCCGCTCGTGCGCCCGGTCGACCTCGACCTCGGCCGCCGGATCGATCCGCTGCACGACCCGGCGCACCGAGGCCTCGCAGCCGCCGCAGGTCATGCCCTCGACCCGCATCAGAAGTTCGCCTTGCGCGTCCATGTCGTTCCTCCAGCACTTCGCCTGCCCCCGATCTCGGGCGTCGGACCGGGTGCGGCAAGGGGGTGGCAAGCGGGCCCCGGAGACGGCCGAGGGGATGTCACACTCGCGGAAAACCGCCGTGCTTGGGCACCTCGGCGCTTGCGGCCCCGCGGCCCCTCGGCGACAAACGGAGGCTCGGCTCCGCAAGCGATGCAGGCCGGGTCCTCACATGATTCCAGGCAAGAAGGCACGCGTGGCGAACCGACCCACAGTCCGGAGATTCGGCCGGCATGCGGGCCTGTGGTCGACGGGGCTGCTCGGCCTCGTGGTGCTCGCGCCGCTGGCGGCCCTGATGCCGACGGCCGGCGCGCTCGCGCTCGCAGGGTTTGCGGCGTTGGGCGCCCTCGTCGCCCACGCCCGCGCGAGCGGGCTGGCGGCGCGCTGCGACAAGCTCTCGGCCGAGCTCGACACACTGTCGAAACGCCTGCTCCGCACCGAGGCCGCCGGCCGGGCCGACGCGGCGCAGGACGGGCTGCCCCGCGAGGTCGAGGAGCTCACCGTCGAGATCGGCCTCTTGAGCGGCATCGTGCGCGACCTCGCCGCCGTGGTCGGCACGCAGGACAGCGAGGTCGCCCGCCTGAAGCAGCAGGCCGCCGCACTCGCCGCCTCGAAGCCGCAGCCCGCCCTCGAGCCGCCCATCCCTGCGCCGCAACCTGCCGCGCCGCCGCCAGCCGCGGTGCAGCCACCCGCCGCCCCGGTGC
>NZ_VRVF01000153.1:0-3842 GCF_008040045.1 Methylobacterium sp. WL8
ATATAGATTAGATAAGTTACTGATCTGACTTCCACCATCCACCCTAATAGTTACGCGACCGAAGGGAGCAACGAGACTTTAGGCTCGTTGAATCATCACGCGAACTTCAATCCCTTTCTTGCATTCCCCATTTTCATCCTTTTAACCTCGTATCCTAAGCGGGTGAGTTCCTTACCGAACTGAACATTCGAAACAGGGGCGATACTACTACAGTTGCACCAGCCAGTGTAGCGTTCATACAGGAGGTTCGACATCGTGACTGCATTTTCGTCTGACCGACATGCAACTTCAATGAACGAACCCACGGTGTCGCTACTTGATCGATAGCGTCCGGTCTCCACTCGAACACAATCAGGCGGGGCAAGAAAGTCCCCTTCCAAGTTCCCCAGCTCGCGCAATCCTTGTAACGCCCAGTTCAAGATACCCGGCAGCTCAAGCTTCAACTTCTCAAACAGTCGGCCGTCACGTTGGTTCTCTTTGAAGCTTACTGGAAAGTCGATCACATGGATACGACGCCAGATCGCTTCATCACCACCGCAAATCACAGGTAGATCATTTGTCCCGAACCAGATTTTGAACTCGGGACTCATGTCAAAGTATTTGCCGTATAGGGGACGAACCGAAATCGTATCCCCTCCCGTCATTAGCTTGACTTTGGCAATGGCAAGCTTCTGACCAAGTTCACCCTCACTGGCAGACACGAAACGCTTGCCAACCAAGGACGCAAGATCATCACTCTTGTCATTGCCGAACTTCGAGACCATCAAAGAATGGCTTGGGATCGTTCCGCCATACTCGCCCATGAGCGCCTGAATGACCTTCAAGAACGTTGACTTCCCGTTTGCACCCGTTCCCACCGTTACGAACAGACACTGACCGGCACTACTCCCTGTCAAAGTGTATCCGATAGCTCGACGAATAAATGCAACCTTGGCCTTGTTACCTTCAAAAACCTGTTGCAAAAAGTCATGGAACTTCGGGCACGAGGAATGTGGATTGTAAGTTGTTCCTAACCGTCTTGTAATGATGCACTTAGGTTCAGCGAGTTCATGTGTTCTCAGATCAAGCACACCATTCTGACATCCAACTAAGAACGGGTCAGCGTCAAACTCATGCGTTAACCGATTGAGCTTGGAACGTGCAACATCGACGATTGCATTGATGCGCGAGACCGACTGAGAGGATTTGACTTTTTTCGCATCTGACTCGTTTCTGATGTCGTCCTGTTGGCCTGCAATGAAATCCATCACAAGGCTTTTGACAACTGGAACTGAAACCGGGTCATACACGTCATTCAGTCTGCTATAGAAACGATCTTCATCATCCCGATACACCAGCCGATCACCAATGTGCGAGCAGAAAATAGCTCCGCTCGACATGTCGCTACTCATGTCGGAGTATTTCTGAAATGCATACTTCGAAATCGATTGATGCCCCTGAGCGACAGAAGCGGTAATAATGTTGTCTGACATCCATTCAATCATTTTATTGACGACTCTAACATCCCCGATAATGTTGGTGAGCTCCCCTCGACCCTGAACAAGCCTCGAACCTGCGACACGGTCGTAGCTCGTTGTCACGCACTTCAACCGGTCATCAGTCTCTTCATCGTTCATTACTGCACAAACCGTAGCAACAACCGTCCGAGCTTGCTGCAAGTTAATCTTATTGCCTGCACACATTCCAGCAAAAGCCAATGCAGTGCTATGCCGACCTTTGATCCAATACTCACACAGTAGACAAACCACCGCGATCAAACGGCAGGTCCTGTAAAGCTCGTCCCAAGCAACGACGCCGGCATCTCCATCCCGATCATCTTCGAAACGGATTGTCTGACCGTCGTTGTATATCGATCCAGGCAAAACTGTCTGACTACCGTTAGCGCGCAGTTCAATCAATGCGGCGTTTGTAATGGGATGCTTGAACTGTTTCGTTCGTTTAGAGCCGCTGCAACGATAGAGGTAATGACTAAAAGGATTATCATTCCTCCCGAAGACACACTGAGTGCTTGGTAGGAGGGCTTTTCCAGCTTCGACAGCTAGTTTGCAATCGAGATCAACATCGACAATGCCATCGGATGCCGTTCCAAGGACTATGCCAAGATTGTAGTCATCGGGGAATGATCCGATGTCGTTCAAATCTTCAAGTGTGACCGTGGTCGATTCCCAGGCACCCAGTTGTGGCTTCTTTTGCATCGGCCATAACGGAGTGACTGAAAAGCCGCGCTTAATGAAGTCTATGGGACTCAGTGCGTTCATTTCTAATATCTTTCATCATATACCTATCTCCTTGAGGCAAGCGTTATCAGTCCTAGAGAGACATAGACGTCTTCCTAGGTAGGTTTGTCTCGGGATCGGCGACTGGACTTAAATCAGGGCACGTTCATCGCGCTCTGATCGTTACCTTATAGATTTACTGAAAGCCTGTGTCAATCATTCATTTCACAAGTAGGAATGAGTGCTGATTTTTGTTCTGTTTCTGACTGACCGGGAAATCTGACTATTGTAGTTCTTTCGCGTTGACTGGGAAACGCACTATCATAGTCACTGGTGTCTGACGCCGATTTATCGAGGTAGCGTTCCAAGCTGGCGACGCGTTACTATCATTGTATGCCCGAGCCGAGTCGTATCGCCCGCCTTCGCATCACCCTAGATGACACCGAGCCGACCATCTGGCGGACCGTCGAGGTGCCACCCACCGCAAGCCTCAAGCTCCTTCATGAAGTGATCCAGGCGGCTATGCCGTTCCAGGACTATCACCTCTTCCAGTTTCGGGAGGGTTCGGTCCGTTACGCCATACCCGACCCGCATTGGCCTGATGGGAACACCCGTAGCGCCAAGACCACCAAGCTCGGGGCGCTCATTGATCGCGGCACCACCGCCTTCGCCTACACCTACGATTTCGGAGATAACTGGCAGCACACCATCACGGTCGAGGAGGTCGGCCCGGCGGACCCTGAGGTAGCCTATCCTCGCTTCCTAGATGGAGAGAGGCGAGCACCACCCGAGGACGTTGGCGGCACGATGGGGTTCGAAGAGTTTCTTGAAGCCGTTACCAAGCCACGGCACCGCGAGCGCGAACGGATGCTCGAATGGTATGGTGGTCCGTTTGATCCCGGTGTCATAGATCGGGAGACGATTGAGACGGCTATGGCGAAGTTGGCTAGGCGACGCGCTATCGGACAGGCCGCGTTCGCGAAGAGCCGGCGGTAGCCGTCTGCGATCGATATGCACTCACTTTTTATGACGAGCTGTTTTGTAGGGGCTGTTACCTGATGCCTAAGTGGGAAATATGTCGTAGCCAGCCTTCCAATCGGCACCAGACCGGACATGTCATTGCCCACGCTTCCTGACTATCAGACCCTGATGTTACCGGTCCTGCGGATTTCAGCCGAGGGCGAGACCACCATTCCAAAAGTTGTGGAACGCATCGCCGAAGAGTTTTCCCTCACGCCTGATCAAATGGCCGAGTTGCTACCAAGCGGGCGCGGTATCCGCCTAATCAACAACCGCGCACACTGGGCCAAGACCTACCTACTCAAGGCGGGACTATTAGACCAGCCTCGAAGGGGCGTCTTCCGTGCGACCGGTCGCGGCCTTGAGGTGCTTAAACGCGGGTTAAAGCGGATTGACAACACCGTGCTGGCTGACTTCGACGAGTTCCGATCGTTCGCCAAGACCAAGCTCCGCGCCTCAGGCGACGTGCCCACTGCATCGGTCGTGTCCCTAGGCGTGGTGTAGCTTGGTGAGGGCCACCACGATCACCGGCTTGGGCCGGGACGATCAGGCTGCGAGGGTGGGCAGGCTGACGAGGGGATCATCGCCGATCGGGGCGATGCTTTC
>NZ_VRVF01000154.1:0-3821 GCF_008040045.1 Methylobacterium sp. WL8
TCTCGCTCTACGGCAGCTATGGTCGCTCCTTCCTACCAAACACCGGCACGAACCGCGCGGGGCAGCCCTTCGCCTTCCAGCAGGGTGAGGGCTATGAGATCGGCACCAAGCTCAGCCTGCTCGATGGGCAGCTGAGTGCCACGGCAGCCCTGTTCGACATCCGGCGCACCAACGTCCTCACCGTTGATCCGGTCGATCCGAACTTCAGCGTTGCAGCCGGCGAGGTCCGCAGCCGGGGCTTCGACTTGACCGTCGCCGGCTATCTGGCGCCCGGCTGGCGGATCATCGGCACCTACACCCATGCAGACGCCGCCGTGGCTCGCGACAATACGCTGCCCGTGGGGACTCGGATCGCCAACATCCCCGCCGACACCCTCGCCCTGCAAAGCGTCTACGAGTTCCAGGGGGCGGAGCTGCGCGGCCTCGGCTTCGGTGGTGGCGTTACCCATGTTGGCGCACGGCAGGCCGGGACGGCCCTCTCGACCTTCCGTCTGCCGGACTACACGGTGTTCAACCTGATCTCGTATTACTGGATTACGCCGCAGGTGCGGGTCTACCTCAACGTCGACAACCTGCTCGACACCACCTACTACGACCGCGCCTTCCAAAACCGCTACGCCACACCCGGTACGCCGCGCACGATCATGGGCGGGGTCGCAGCACGATTTTGATGTCCACCGCTGCAAGGAAGCGGCATTCCATGGTGGATCACCGGCCTGTGAGATAGCTGCGTCCGCTGGGATGCTTGAGCCGCCTGAAATCGGACTGGCAGTGATCCACCCGGTCCCGTCTTAGAGCGAACAGTCGGCACCCGACCCGACCTCGCCGTTCCACCGCTTCTCTCGGCTGGCGAAAAGCTGTCGGACCGCTGCGTGGCGAGACAACCACGCTGCGGTCGTCGGAAACCGCGACGGCGATGGAACGGATCAGGTCATGCCTGCACCCAACGCACGGCATCGATCAGGGCACGAAGCGCCGGTGTCGCCTGCTGGCTCGGATGGTAGAGGTGGTAACCGGGAAAGGGCGTGCACCAGTCCGCAAGGACCTGCACGAGGTGGCCCGCCGCGATATCAGCTGCCGCATCCTCCTCCAGCATGTAGCCGAGTCCGGCGCCGGCCCGCACTACGGCCCCTGTCAGGACCGCATCGTTGACGGTGAGTTGGCCGCCTACGCGAACGCGAACGTCTTGGCCGTCGCGCGCGAACTCCCACGGCAGCAATCCACCCCCGCCGACCAGCCGGTAATTGACGCAGTTGTGCGCCTCCAGGTCCGCCGGCGTCTCGGGCCGTGAATGGCACGCAAAATAGGCGGGGGTGCCGACCACGACCGTGCGCAGGTCCGGCCCTAGGCGCACGGCCACCATGTCTCGCTCCACCGTTTCGCCGAAGCGGATGCCGGCATCGAACCGATCCGCGACGATGTCGGTCAGGCGATCGTCGATGACGATCTCGATGGAGACGGCCGGATGATCGAGGAGGAAGCGCGGCAGGGCGGGGTCGAGCACGTGGCGCGCGGCCGAGGAGAAGGTCGTTAGCCGCAGCGTCCCGGATGGCTCACCCCGCCAGTCGGCGAGCGCAGCGAGCCCGCTTTCGACCTCCGCCAGCGCTGGCGCCAATGACCGCATGAGCCGCTCGCCCGCCGGCGTCGGAGCGACGCTGCGCGTGGTTCGCGCGAGCAACCGAACGCCGAGTCGTTCCTCCAGCCCCCGTACGGCGTGGCTGAGTGCCGAGGGCGAAAGGCCGAGTTCGGCCGCCGCACGCGTGAAGCTGCGGGTGCGCGCCACCCTTGCGAACGCCGCCAGATCGTCGAGTGTGCCCCGTCGCATTGCTGCATCCCGTTCATAAGCCCTTGCGGATGATACGGGCTAATCCCCCGCGAACGGCGGCGCTATCCTGTGCGGGATCAGCAGGGATATGCAACAATGGACCTCACCCACTACCGAACGCTCGGCCGCTCCGGCCTTGCGGTCAGTCCGCTCGCGCTCGGCACCATGACCTTCGGCACGGCGCGCTGGGGGCTGGACGAGGCCGGCAGCCGCGCCGTGTTCGACGCCTATCTGGAGCGGGGCGGCAATTTCGTGGACACGGCCGACGTGTACGCGGGTGGCGAGGGCGAGGCGATGCTCGGGCGCTTCATCGGCGAACGCGGTTTGCGCGACCGGATCGTCCTCGCGACCAAGTCGGGGTTCGCCACGGGCAACGGGCCGCACGCGGGCGGCAACGGTGCCAAGCATGTCCACGCGGCGCTGGAAGGCTCGCTGCGCCGCTTGCAGACCGACTACGTCGATCTCTACTGGGTGCACATCTGGGACGGGGTTACGCCGGCCGAGGAGTTGCTGGAGACCATGGCTGGTCTCGTGCGCGCCGGGAAGGTTCGCTATTGGGGCCTGTCGAACACACCCGCCTGGTACGTTGCCAAGCTCACGACGCTGGCCGCCCTGCGTGGGCTGCCGGGGCCGATCGCGCTGCAGTACTTCTACGCGCTCGTGAACCGGGAGGTGGAGGACGAGCACATCCCCCTCGCAGCCGAGTTCGGCTTGGGCATGGTACCGTGGTCGCCGCTCGCCTATGGGCTGCTAAGCGGCAAGTACGACCGCGCTACCGTGGAGGCGGCGGGTCCGCGTGTGGGCGGCTTGCCGAAGGATGCGGCGCAGTCGGGCGCGATGCGTTCCGCCGACGACAAACGGCTCGACGGGGCCAATCCCTTCGGCGACAGCCTGTTCACGCCGCGCAACTGGACCATCGTCGAAGAGGTTCGCCGGGTGGCGGAAGACATCGGGCAATCGCCGGCGCACGTCGCGCTCGCCTGGGTGATCGGACGATCGGGAGTCGCCTCGACGCTGATGGGCGTCAGTCGGCCGGCGCAGGTCACCGACAACATCGCCGCGCTTGATGTCGTGCTGTCTGAGGAGCATCGCGCCGCGCTGGATGCGGTCAGCGCACCGGCGGAACCGCGCCTGATCTACGGCCTGTCGCGACCGCCGTTGCGGCAAGCCGTCGTGTTCGGCGGCGCGCAAGTTCGGGCCCCGGGCGAGAGGCCCTGAGGAAAGCCTTTCCTCGCTTGCCCGGTCCCGGGTGTACCCAGCCTCCCTGTCCGCCAACTGCCCCAAGGCGACGCGCGAGCATCGGTCGGTACAGACGCCGGGCAAACGTCCGGCTTCATGGACATGCAACCAAAAAGCGGTCGGGCAGAAAGCCACCCAACTCATACCAACCGGCATTGATCAAAACCGATAGGCCCACTGGCGCAGTCCGATGGACATGATGAGCCAGGGTTGGGCGACGAAGCGTTTCCAGGCCTCACAACACCGATCGAGGATGTCGTCGTAGGAGGTGAAGATCCGCGCCAGCGCCTGGCGCTGCGTCTCGTTCAGCTTGGGACGGTTGCCGGGTGCCTTGCCGTCGATCAGGCCGATCGGTCCTTCGGCGTTGAAGGCCAAAACCCAGTCGCGCACCGTCTGCAGGCTCACCGCCCCGATCCGGGCGGCGTCCGTGCGGCTGCCGCCATCGTAAATCTCGGCCAACGCCAGCAGACGGCGGCCCTGACCCGCATCCCGGCCGGCCCTGGCCAGCCTCCGCAGATCATCGGCCGTGAAATCCTGCCGCAACGCCACCGCAGCCGACATGGCAAACCCTCCCGGTTCGCCTCATCGAATCAGATCCGCAAACGCAACGAAACTCCGTGAGTCACCCTAAGAGTCTGTCCGGCATCATAATGTTTTCTGACAGAGCTTTCGGGTCATGAGGCGGATGGAGGCCAAGAGGACGAACGCTCGCCCTTTCCGGCTTTTGCATTCCCAATCCTTCGCGAGACGGCGGCAG
>NZ_VRVF01000155.1:0-3717 GCF_008040045.1 Methylobacterium sp. WL8
GTAGTATCGCAAGATGGGCTACAAGTCATAACGAATTGGGGGGCTAAAATAATGCTCCAATCTGTCGTTAAAATTAATATAAATACCGATTACATTTATTTATGTAATTAGATTGGCATATAAGGTGATGTTATATTTGATCACGTCTGCGGCAAACTAACTGGGATTCCTGGTAATTTCTCCAGTTCTCTTTTCATGGCAGATAGATCGTACTCGCCGTATCGGTCGCCTACGGAACGATGGGAGTGCCCGGTGATAGCGTCCGCGATATCGGGCGCAAGGCCATGGTTGCGCGCTAGAGTCTTGAAACGGTGCCGCCACGAGTGGTTGGGGGCCAGCCGAGGATCTTTTAGGCCCAAGTCGCGAACCCAGCGACCCAGCACCTTCGTACCATTGCCGCCCCGTTTGCCGAACTTATCCGGGGACAGTTCCGGGAACAGCGGGCCAGCCTTCCGGCTGCTGACGAATTCGAGGAAGCCCGCCGCGATCAGGGCCGAGTGCAGCGGGATCGTTCGTTCGGAGCCAATGTTTTTAAGGGAGCCTGCATCGGCATCGAACCTCAATGCGCGCGTACCCTCGATCTCGACGATATCTTCGACTCTCAACTGGCAGACCTCTGAAAGGCGGCCTCCTGTGAAGGCGCAGACCCAGGGCACCCACCGTCTCACCGCGTCTTTCTCTATCGCTGCCGCATCAAGGATGACCCTGGCTTCAGCTTCCGTGAATCCCCGTTTCCCCTGTCCAGGCTTCTGCTTCACGCTGATTGTGATGCGCTCGGCGGGATTTTCGGCAAGTCGCCTGTTATCGACACCCCATCTCAGAATCGCGCGAACAGGCGCCAACCGACTCTCTCGGATCGTCTTCGCAGCTAGGCCTGCCGCAACCAAGCTGTCCTTCCAGGCAACCAGATCGTCAGCGGTGATCCGCCCGACATCGTCGTGCTTCAGGAACGCTGAAAGCTGCGCCATAACCCGTGTCCAGTCATAGACCGTCTTCTCTGCCGGCTTCCGTTCGGCAGCCCAGCCGTTCACAAGGTCATTGAACTTGACTGATGCCTGCGTACCCATCCGCCTCGTTACAGGGGTGGGAGCGACCAGGGGCGTCTTCGGCGGTCTGTCATCTCCGGGTACATCACCAAGCGCGTGCCGCTTTAGGATCAGGCTCGCCCGCTGAATGGCCGCCGCGACAGCCTTGGCGAGAGTGCGGCGGCCGTCCGGATCGACCTGCAAACCCTTTTTCCTGATGAGGATGTCGGCCTGCTTGAGGCACCATTCCTCCATCTCGTCCTCACCGCGGTCGGCGTACTCACCGTGAAGAACCTGATGAACGACATCAGGGCGCCCCCAAAGTCCTTTCCGGCGCTGCTGCCAGAGACGCTCGAAGAGGTCCGTCTGCCAGAAATTTAGGCTTGGGTTGTCGCGATGCAGGGCGATCCAACGATCTTGAGCTGGCGCAGCCAGCTCATGCGCTTCGCGCTCACTTAACGCCTTCGGGCCAGCCTGGAGGGCCTCCCACCGCTCTTCGATTTCGAGAATGGCCTTGGCATGACGCCGCCGAGCCTCCTCCGGATCGTGCGTCCCAAGGCTGACGTTTTCGAGCGATTTGCCGACAAGGGCGCGCAGCCGAGCCGGTACAGCCTTGCGGACATAGTAGATGCCGCTGTCGGGATGTTTCCAGGGACGGGCCATTGGCAGAGGCATATGTACCACCCGAATGTACCAGTCGGGCCGTACGAAACCGTTGCAGGTCAGCAACTTACCGTGATGATTGAGCTTTAGGTCTAAGTGGCGGAGAGGGGGGGGACTGTCCGGCCGGCCTCGAAAACTCAATTAAATCAACGACGTTTCGTTTGGCGCCACAACCCACTTTGTACCAGCTAACAGTACCAGCGTCGACGTTGAATTCGATGACAAGCGGTTGCGGCAAATAGTCAACGGGGCTCGCCTCCGCCACCCTGTGATTGAGGTTGTCGGGGAGCGCGTCTGGGAAGCAAGGTCCGAAGTCGGGGCAGAGATTGCCGTTTGATAGCGTTGTAGATCTGGTTTCTTGTTCCCGGATTCTGACACATGGTACAGTCCGCATCCGACCCAAGTCGGCCATTCAATGGCCGAAACACGGATCCCGGAAGCGGCCATTGATGGAGCGCCGCTGTAGGGTGTTTTTGCCTCCGCGCATGCATGCCGCAACGAGAGGGCATGCGGTTGGCATCGGCTGCCCTTAAAAGAGCCCTATGCTCGATGCCTTGTTATCGCCGGCCGCGGCCCGCAACGCCGCCTTTATCGCTGAAGTCCTCATGCGGGTTCTCCCGCCCAGCGGCCTCGTCCTTGAGATCGCGAGCGGCTCGGGCGAGCACGCCGTCCATTTCGCTCGTGTGCTGCCCGCGCTCGTTTGGCAGCCCAGCGATCCCGATGAAGCGGCCCGTCGCAGCATCGTCGCCCATGCTCGCGCCGCAGGGCTGGCGAACATCCGGTCGCCGCTGGCGATCGACGTCACCCGTCAGCCTTGGCCGGTGACGCGGGTGAACGCGGTCGTCGCGATCAACATGATCCACATCGCCCCCTGGGGCGCGAGCATTGGGCTGATGGCGGGCGCGGAAGCGACGCTCGCAGAGGGTGGTGTGCTCTACCTGTACGGTCCTTTTCGGGAGGGTGGCGCGCACACCGCTCCGAGCAACGCCGCGTTCGACGACAGCCTGCGCTCCAGGAATGCCTCCTGGGGGATCCGCGATATCGAGGCGGTCGTAGCAGCCGCCCGAGCGCACGATCTGCATCTGGTCGAGCGCGTCGTGATGCCGGCCAACAATCTCAGTTTGATCTTTTACCGAGGGCGCCGAGGCTTAGCCGTAGACAGGGAGTCGACGTTTTGACCGCCTCGCGCCCGACCAGCGCGGTCATCGTCGGTGCGTCCGGTGGCATAGGCGGGGCTTTGGTCCACGCGCTCGCCGAGCGTGCAACCCACGCGCCAATCTTCGCGCTCTCCCGCTCGGAGGCGTCAGTCCCGCAGGGCGTCCGAACTCTTTCGATCGACCTGAATGACGAGGCGACGGTTGCGGCGGCGGCGGCCAGGGTCGGCGAAGCCGGACCAGTCGGCCTGGTCATCGTCGCCACCGGCCTTCTCCACCGGACAGGCATCTCGCCCGAAAAGACTGTAAGGGCGCTCGATCCCACCGCGATGGCCACCGTCTTCTCAGTCAACACGATTGGCCCTGCGCTTGTCGCCAAGCATTTCGTGCCCCTGCTGGCGCAACGGGAGCGATGCGTGTTCGCGGCCTTGTCGGCGCGGGTCGGGTCGATCGGCGACAATCGACTAGGCGGCTGGTACGCCTATCGCGCCTCGAAGTCGGCGCTGAACCAGATCCTGCGAACGCTCGCGATCGAGGTTGCCCGCAGCCGACCGGAGGCGATCGTCGTGGGTCTACATCCTGGCACGGTGGCCTCCGGTCTGTCTCGGCCCTTTCGGCCGGACTCGACGGCTGACGGCGTCTTCTCACCCGAGGAGAGTGCGGCGCATCTCTTGCGCGTGCTGGATGGCCTCAAGGCGGACGACACCGGCGGCGTCTTCGCCTGGGACGGTTCGCTGATCCCCGCCTAAGAGCCTGTTTGAGCCCCTCAGCCGTCCGTCCCCATCTGCCTCGTGTGCAAACACGAATTCCGCCTGGCGGGGCGGAGTGGAGAGCAGATGTGGACGGACCGACATCGGACGCGTCATGAGGCGCGT
>NZ_VRVF01000156.1:0-3542 GCF_008040045.1 Methylobacterium sp. WL8
GCGCAGGGCCATGATCTCGTCGGTCATCGGGGGTCTCTCGGGTTCGGGGTTGGTCGTCGCAACCCGACCCTACCCGGCAACCGCCGATGACCACCCCTCAGCTACACCACCGCCTGGGACACGACCCCAAGCGCTCGGGTGTCTTCGCTCGGCTCTGCCGACCGTAGCTTGTCGATCAACACCATCAAGGTCGCGAGCGCTGCCGTGCGCTGCTCGACCACCCGGCCATTTTTTGTGTCGAGAGCTGCTGCAAAGGTGCTGGACGCTGCGACAGCCTCTTCGAGCGCTACGCCCAACGCCGGCAAGACAACGATGCGGCGTTTCAAGCTTGCAGCTGTGCTGGACGTGGCAGACGCCATCATCCCATGCATGCCAGGCGACGCTGTTTCGACCGCACTCACCCACGGCCGCATCACCGTCGCGAGCAACGGCTGCAGGCCGGCTCCCTCCAAAATTCCAGCCATTCTACGCCCCCTACCCGTCTCCGGTCGCGATCGTGTTTACGCCCGAGCACGGGACACTGGCACGCTTGAGGCTGAGAGCGCCATGGAGGGCCTACCGACGGGCCTCCATAGGAGTCCCGCTCTTACTCAGGTCCGACTGAACGGGCCATCACCTGGCGCGATCTCGGTCTTGTCGCCGAGCAGCCGGCGCCCGGACGCGATCACCTGCACGGTTTCGCGACTGCCGCATTGGTGCCGGGCAACGGTTTCCAGATCGCGCAGATACTCGACCAGAGATTGGCGATCTCGTGCATGTCCGTTCAGCGCGGGCCGGACCTTCGATGTGACGAGGGCAGGCACGCCGTCCAAAAATCGACCGGTGCCTCAGGGATGCTCGACAAGCAGCATACTCCGTTGATTGCGGATGCCCCTCTGTCGGCCGCTTTGCAGGGCTCTGCCTTCACCCAGGTTGGGAATGGTCGTTTGGGCAGGCATGCGGTGAGGTCACGGCCATGACCCGACAGGAGCAAACCGCCTATCTCCGCGCTATGGATCTGAAAGCCCGCACGAGCGGGCAGCCGATCACAGGCAGTGCGCAATCATGATAGCGCGCACGAAAACGGCGGGGCTTCCACCCCGCCGCTCAAAACCAATGTTGTTCCTGGCTCCGCCGTCAGAACCCGGCGATGACGCTCGCAGTCCCGATGACGGTGACGATGAGGCCCGTAATAAAGGCCCCGATCATCACGTAACTGAATGGCTTCAATTTCACGCCTGTGACCCTGCCAGCCGATCAGCAGCGGTTTCCGCCAGCGGTCTGGCCGTACTGCTTGACCGGGAAGTTCTGCTGGTTGGCGTTGCCCTCGGCGGCCGAACTCATAGGGCAAGTGGCCGGGTCGAGGTGGAAGCCATTGTCGTACCGGTTGAGCGAACCGGTCGTCTTCACCTCGTAGGGCGCAAAGCCGGTGTAGCGGGCGGGGCTGTCGTAAGCCATCGCGGACGAGATCGGAGCAACGCCAAGGACAAGCGCGGTGGCGATGGCGGCGATACGGGTCTTCATGGTGATGGCTTGACTCCTTTGCAGGTCGAACCCTGGATCAGGTCCGTTTCTTTCTGCCTAGAACTAAGATGGGGTGCCGACTTAATTCTGGACGTGACGCTGCGCACGCGCCATCGTGGATTAAAAAGCTCGGAGCAAAGCCAATGACCCCGCGCGAGATCGCCGCCTACAACGCCGGCCTACGCGCCGCCCGCACCGCTGCGATCACGATGGAGACCGCGCCCGGCTCCACCGACGTGCGCAAGCAGGCCGCCGTCGCTGCCCTCTACGCTTTCGCCGAGTGCGCCGAGGCATTGGCCCTCACAACAAGTCCAAACGCATCGTCCCGCTGCATTCCCGCTGAAATTGCAGCGGGAGCCGCCATGTCTGATCTTGGTGCCAACAGCACCTCAACCGTGTAGAATTAAGCATGACCACCCGAGGCAAAGCATTCGAGCCCGGCCAGAGCGGCAACCCCTCCGGGAAGCCTAAGGGCACCCGCCACCGCACCACGCTCGCCATGGAAGCCCTCCTCGAAGGCGAGGCGGAGACCCTGACCCGGAAGGCCATCGAACTCGCTTGTGAGGGCGACACGGTCGCGCTGCGCCTCTGCCTGGACCGCCTCGCGCCCGTTCGGAAGGACCGACACGTGCAGTTCGACCTGCCGGCGATCAACACCACTGCCGACCTGCCGAAGGCCACCAACGCCCTCCTGCAAGCCATTGCGGCCGGCGAACTGACCCCGTCCGAGGCCGCCGACATCGGCAAGGCCGTGGACGCCCACGTCCGCGCGATCGAGGTCACGGACCTGCACCAGCGCCTCGCCCGCCTTGAAGAAGGAATGTAGAAATGACGGCCCGTGTCATCGACCTCCGCCTGCGCAAGATCGAGAAGCAGCAGAGCGCCAACCGCTTCGACCGCATGTCCGAGGCTCAGTTGGACGACGAGATCAGCCAGGGCCTTGCCGTGGTCTGCTCCGGATACCCCTCGGTCAACGCCGCAGCCGAGGCGTTCCGGGCTTCACCCAGCCTCGAAGACCACCACTTCGCCGAACAGCTCGATTGGTACATCGGCTACGTCGCCGAGGAGCGCGCTGCCGGCCGGATGCAGTAGGCGCTCCCACCACGATCCTCACGGACCGACCGGCTACCAGGCGTCGGACCTGACATCCACGTCGAGGACTGGCAGGCATGGGTCACCGATGGGCTCGGCATCGTCACGAACGGCGTGCTCTGCGTCACCGGGCGGGAACTGACGGTCGTCGCGTGGGCAGCGCGGCACGTTACGGAGCACTGAGGCGGACGCCCTCATCCTTATTAGACAGCTTCGCGGCACCGCACGGCTGGGCCACGTCGCAAAGACTGCAGCCCTGAATTCAGAGACCGGCGGCTATCACGCGGTGAGGACCGGATCAGCTTCGTGGAGGGCGTCAAAGCCGGCGACCGTCGATCATTCGGGAGGATGTTACGGATCGAAAACTTTTCATCGAAAAGAGCGAACGCTACGTAATGCAACTCTGGAACGCATAATCAAAAATTAAATTCTATCTGGAGTTGTGAAATTCTAGCTGAGACCGTTCAGCGAAGGGGCAGGCGACAATCCCCATGGCGATCGATCCGAACAACCTGTCTGCAACCGCCGCTCTGACGTTCTCCGAAGAGTTCAACGCCTTCGATATCTGGAACGGCACGACTGGGCTCGACACGATCGGCGCCCCGCAATGGTCGACAAAGATCCGGGCAACCGGGACGCTGCCCTACAACGACGAGTCGCAGTATTACGTCGCCGGCGCGGACGGTTCGGCGGGCGCCGCAAACAGCCTGCCGAACCCGTTCCACGTGGCCGAAGGCGCGCTGACGATCTCGGCCACGCCTGCGAACCCAAGCATCCAGGGATCGCTGGAGGGACAGACCTACACGTCCGGGATGATCAACACCTATCACGAGTTCAGCCAGACCTACGGCTACTTCGAAATGCGGGCAGAACTCCCGGACGGTCATGGCCTATGGCCGGCATTCTGGATGCTGCCGGAGGACGGGAGCTGGCCGCCGGAACTCGAC
>NZ_VRVF01000157.1:0-3494 GCF_008040045.1 Methylobacterium sp. WL8
TTAGCCCCCCAATTCGTTATGACTTGTAGCCCATCTTGCGATACTACATTGGACGATATTATCACGGCGGCGAACCTCATCACTGCCGCCCCATGGTCCTGAGATAGACGGCCCGCGCGAGGCGCGCCGCCCCCACCGGCCTGCCTGAACAACCTCAGCAAGTTTTTGTCTTTTAGGACGAGCCCCTCGTACGAAAGCAACAAGAGCCTCGACCATCCAGGCCGGCAGCCAGCAGACGTCAATCTCCTGTTGGCGGCGCAAGCCGCTTTGTGATGTGCTCCGTAAGCAAGGATTAACGCTGCGTGAGCATCGTTGTGAAACTGATCGATCAACCGTTCGGACCAGCGGGGTCCGCACAGTTGCGCTAGGAGACAGCCGGTCCATGCCTCGCTTGTTCGAACTGCTGCGCCGGAACCTCCAGATGGTTTTTGCGTGGAAGCCGGCATCTGCTCAGTTGCTTCCTCTCATCCTGGGGGTTTTCGCCTTTGCAGGTTGGGGAGCCTACGCGAACAAAGCGTCAGCCAACCGCAATCTCACGACTGAAGTCAGCCTGCTTCAAACAGGAAGAAGCGCGCTTGTGAATCGTCAGAGAGAGTTGGAGCAGGCAAACATCGACCTTGTCCGTGAGTGGCAAGGCAAACTCGCCTCCGCACGCGAGGAGCTTGGCCAAGCTGTTGCCGCGCGCGACGCGGCCAAGGGCCAGCTTGGCAGTTCACAGCGCGAGCTTGTCGCCTCGAAGAAGCGCTTCGATCAGGCTCGTGAACGTGTCTCCGAGACAGGAAGCATCAAACCCGCGGAGCCGTCGAAGAAGACCACGAATAAGCCGTAGAGCCGCCCGAGAGCTCGGCCCTCAATGTGAAGAACCCAAGCCGCGATAATTTCCTTGGGGACTCAGCTTAGGAGGTCTGGCTGCGAGGCCTTGACCCTGTCCTGCTCCTGCGACGAGTCGCGGCCTCCGATGGCTGAGCGATGGCGAGGCTTCGGACTGGACGCTACAGAAGTGACGGAAGCCCTCGACACCATCGCAAGCGTGCTGGAAGGCACTGGCGACTACCGGGTGCTGCGGCGCGTCAGACCGTTTGTCGATTTCACGGATGCAGCCGACGAGCCGACGTTCATCGGGCTGATCCTCGACACAGAGACCACAGGCATCGATCACGCGCGCGACGAGGTGATCGAGCTTGGCATCATCAAGTTCGAGTACGGCGCAAGCGGCCGCATCTACCGGGTGATCGAGACGCTCAATCAGCTCCATCAACCGAGCAAGCCGATCCCGCCTGAGGTCGAGCGCCTGACTGGCATCACGGATGCTGACGTAGCTGGCCAGCGCATCGATGATGCAGCCGTTCGCGAGATAGCCGCTGACGCCGCAGTGGTGATCGCTCACAATGCCAGTTTCGACCGGCAGATGTGCGAAGGTCGTTGGCCGATCTTCATCGAGAAGAATTGGGCTTGTTCCTGCCATCAGGTGCCATGGCGCGACGAGGGCCATGAGGGCATGAAGCTCGGCTATCTGCTCACCGACTATGGCTTGTTCCATAAGGGTCATCGCGCCATCGACGACTGTCATGCCCTTCTGGCGCTGCTGGCGGCCCCACTGAGGTCCTCCGGTCGCCTTGCCTTGTCGTGCCTGCTCGAAACTGCCCGCAGGCCCACGGTGCGCCTTTGGGCAACTGGTTCGCCCATCGCGACAAAGGACGCGCTGAAGGCGCGCAGCTATCGCTGGAGCGGTCAGCGGCGCTGCTGGTACATCGATGTGGAAGAGGAACGGCTCGAGATGGAGCGCACCTTCCTCAGCCAACAGATTTTCAAGCGTGAGGTCCAGGACCTATCAGCCGAGCGGATCACGGCGAGGGACCGGTTTTCCGTAAGAACGAACCCCGAAGCCTCCGGGTGAGACCCGAAGCTGAGCCAGCGCATTTTCGAGCGTCACAGAAGCCTCCTCAGCTACCTGATCCTCCCCCGGTTCCACGGACAGGGGGGTTAGCTCGCGTTCCGTTCGGCTTGCTCGGGTGTGATGTATCCCAGGGCCGAGTGGATGCGCTGCCGATTGTAGTAGCCCTCGATGTAGGCGAACAAGTCGCGTCGGGCCTCGTCCCGGGTCGCCCATCGTCTCTGGTGGACGAGTTCGACCTTGAGCGTGTGGAAGAAGCTCTCCATCGGGGCGTTATCGTAGCAGCAGCCTGTCCGGCTCATGGAGGGCGTCGCCTTCATGTCGGCGAGCTGCGCTCTGTAGGCCTCGGCGGCGTATTGGCTGCCGCGATCCGAGTGACATCGGCGTCTCGTCCGAGAAGCTGAAGGCACGCGTCGAGCAACTCGAACTCGCCATCGAGGCGTTGGAGGTCGACGAGGCCGAGCGCCTGGCCGCCGCACCGGTCGTGGCCGACGCCGTCGAGGCCTCTCGTGCAAGACCGGCTCGGCGTCCCTTGCCCAATCATCTCCCCCGCGAGAGCGTGATCCATCCCGGTCCCTGCGCCTGCCCGTCCTGCGGTGGAACCCTGCGTCGGGTCGGCGAGGACGTGACGGAGACCCTCGATTACGTGCCCGGCCGCTTCAAGGTGGTCCGGCACGTGCGCGAGGCGTTCGCGTGCCGAGCCTGCGAAGGCATGGTTCAGGCGCCTGCCCCGCATCATGCGATCACCCGCGGGCGGGCCGGAGCCGGGCTTCTCGCCCATATCGCGGTGGCCAAGTTCGATGACCACCTGCCGCTCTACCGCCAGGCCGAGATCTATGCCCGGGACGGCGTGGATCTGGCCACCTCGACCCTGTCGGGCTGGGTGGGGGCGACGGCCGCCGCCCTCTCGCCGTTGATCGACCTGCTCCGCCAGGACGTGCTGGCGGACTCGGATGTCCTCTACGGCGACGACACCCCCGTCCCGGTGCTGGCACCGGGCCTGGGCCAGACGAAGACCGGACGGCTCTGGGTCTACGTGCGCCATGAGCGGCCCCATGGCGGCGTACGTCCGCCGGCCGCCGTGTTCCTGGCCTCCCCCGACCGCAGGGGCGAGCGGCCGCTGACGCATCTGGCCGGGTTCCGGGGCGTGCTGCACGCCGACGGCTATGCCGGCTTCAATCGCCTCTACGAGGGCGGCCGCACCGGCGGTGCCCTGATCGAGGCGGCCTGCTGGGCCCACACCCGGCGCAAGTTCTTCGACGTTCACGCCAAATCCGACTCGGCTATCGCCGGGGAGGCGCTGGAGCGCATCGGCGCCCTCTACGCCATCGAACGCGAGATCGCCGGCCAGCCGCCCGATGAGCGACAGCGACGGCGGCAGGATCGATCCCGGCCGCTGGCCGATGCCTTGAGAACCTGGGCCGAGACGATCCTGCCGCAGCTCTCCGGCCCCTCGGATCTAGCCAAGGCGTTCTGATCCTCCCCCGGTTCCACGGACAGGGGGGTTAGCTCGCGTTCCGTTCGGCTTGCTCGGGTGTGATGTATCCCAGGGCCGAGTGGATGCGCTGCCGATTGTAGTAGCCCTCGATGTAGGCGAACA
>NZ_VRVF01000158.1:0-3412 GCF_008040045.1 Methylobacterium sp. WL8
CCTGCACCGGAGGTCGTCATCTGGCCAACGGAACCGAGCAGATCAGCGCCGCTCGCTCACCCCGCCATCGTCACACGGCCGACGATGCACTAACTTCGAACCTGGGCCACCGAATGGGGGCAGGCCAGGAAATGCAACGGTCGGCGACCGCATTTCCTCCGACACGTTCCATTTCTAGCAGCTAGTAGATCGGCGGGCTCAGGCCAAGATCGTCGCGGTGCCCGCCGCACTACCATCAACCGCCCCGGCGGTCCCACTATGAAGACTGGCTGATGGGTAAGCACCTTCGCATCTTCGACGCAGCCGAGATCACGGAAACCTCTCCACTGCGGCTCGCTGAAGCGGCCGAGATGGCGTTCCCCGACGGCAGTCGGCGTCATCCTCGCTCGTCATCGCTCGCCTGCTCAAGTGGAGGCGGCATGACCCCCAATAATCTCCGAGAAGGCGGAAGGGGCGGCCTACACTCGGAACTTCGCTCCGATGCTCTCATCGTTCCGCCAAGCGACCTCGCACACGAAGGTCTTGCCCAGGAATGGTGCCGTGAGGACGAAGATCGACGGCACGATCTCGGCCTGAGGGAGCGTCACGCGGATACCGTTCTCAGAAACAACGTAGACGATGCAGCCGACAGAGCTGTGTTCGTCGATGCTGATCGATCCGATTCCGTCGGTGCGTTCGCGGTGGGTGGCTCTGCGTTCCATAGATCGTTCAAGTCCGATGCAACCGATTGCAGATCCTCGCACGCACGGATGAAACCGATGCCTGGATTTTACCTAAAATCCGATCGATCCGGCTCCCGCATCCTACGCAGGGGCCGGCCGCTAAGGAGCCTATTCGCCCTCAGCTTTGTCAGACTGACCGGTTTTCGCGCCACCGTTCGGGTCAGTTTCGTCTTCGCCGGCGCCGTCGGACGCATCACGCCCTTGAGGCGTCAGCCTCGGCGCAGCGATATCATCTTCCGTCGCCTGCGAAGCGGGTGCATCCGGCTTCTTCGTGTCGTGGGGCATGTGCCTTTTCCTCTGCCGATCTCAGGCAATCACTTCCAACGCTTCCTCGACATCCAGCGTCATGACGCCGAGCCCAAGCGCGTAAGCTACCTCACGGAACATGCTCGTTCTCCTCGGACGGGTGCGGGGCATCGCGCCCTCGATTGCCGGACCTACCGCCCAAGTAGAGGAGTGTTCCGGGTGCAGTCGGCACAGGCGACGAGGGGGAGGGCAGCATGACCCAACGGGCCGTGATGATTTCTGGTCTGCGCTGGATCAAGGGCGAGGTCGGCTGCACCGATTTGGTGGACGAGGCCGGCACGATGCACGGCTACGTCATGCCGGTCCGAGGTCGAGGCGTGGCGGACTACGTCATCCGCCCTGGTCGAAAGAAGGGGCAGCCGCACGCGAAGTTCCTCAGCATCACCGAGCACCCCACCGACGAAACCGCCCGTAAGCACGTCGAGGCTGGCGTTGCGAGGCACGCTGCCGAACCTCATCCGCCCGCACGGGGACGGGGGCACGGGGATGGGTAAGCACCTGCGCATCCCCGATGCGTCGGAGATCACCGACACCTCTCCGCTGCGGCTCGCTGTGGCGGCCGAGATGGCGTTCCCCGACCGCACCATGACGGTGTCTGGTCTGCGCCGCGAGGCCGCCCGCGGCCACCTTGTCACGATGCGGATCGCCGGCAAGGATTACACGACCCTCGCGGCCGTCAACGAGATGATGCAACGATGCCTCGCCCGACCAAAGGCACGCGACTGTGGTTCCGAGAGCCGCGCTACGACGTCAAGACGGGCAAGCTCCGCGAGCGCGGCAGCTGGGTCATCCGCGACGGCGCAAAGTTTATCGCCACGGGATGCGCTCTTGATGAAGTTAGAGAGGCTGAAAGCAAACTCGCCATCTACATCGCAGAACGCAAATCGGCCGACCGCAGAATTAAGGACATTGAAAAGATAGACGTGGCCGAAGTCTTAGACTTCTACCACGACAAGACCCGCGAAAAGCAGGCCAACAAAGCGAAGCTCGACGAGCGCGTGATCCGGCTGACGAAATGGTGGGGCGGCCGCATGCTGTCCGACGTCACGGGAGAGACCTGTGAGGCATACGCTGCCTCCCGAGGTACGCCAGGCGGTGCCCGCCGCGACCTTCAGGATCTCGCCGCAGCGATCACCCTGCATCGCAAGCACGGACTGCACCGCGAGATCGTCGAGGTGCTTCTCCCCGAGAAAGGCGTCTCGCGCGATCGATGGCTGACCAGGAGCGAGGTCGCGCGCCTGCTGTGGACGTGCTGGCGCCATCGTGAGGTGCAGGTCTGGCAGCGCGGGACACGGGCGGGCAAGTCCGTAACGACGGACAAGCGTCCGCTTCGGCACATCGCCCGGTTCATCCTGATCGGTCTCTACACCGGCACCAGGGCAGGGGCCATCGCGACAGCCTCGCCCTATCGCGGCATCGGCCATTCCTGGGTCGATCTCGATGCCGGCCAGTTCCAGCGACTCGCCGAGGGCAAGAAGGCCACGAAGAAGCGCCAGCCTCTCGTGCGTCTTCCGTCGAGGCTTGTCGCGCACATGCGCCGGTGGCGGCTTAAGACCCACTTTATCGAATGGAACGGCAAGCCAGTCGCCTCGGTCAAGGTCGGCTTCGCGTCAGCCGTCCGACTCGCCGGCCTGGAGGGGGGGGTGCATCCGCATACCCTGCGGCACACCTCCGCGAGCTGGATGATGCAGAACGGTGAGGACATCGGCGAGATCGCCGGCTTCCTCGGGATGTCCCCTCAGATGCTCATCGACGTCTACGGCCACCACCATCCCGACTTTCAGGAAGCGGCCGCCGAATCGTTCAACATCCAGAACCGGAAGAAGCGTCAAAAAGTGGGCATTCCTGTGGGCGAGGTCAGCGCCGCCCGTCGGAATGTCGCCTAAGTCGCTGAAGGTATTGGTGGGCCCGGCAGGACTCGAACCTGCAACCAGACCGTTATGAGCGGTCGGCTCTAACCATTGAGCTACAGGCCCAAGCCGTTGATACGACGTGTACTTCGGCTGAACGATTCATCCGTCGAGCCCGTCGGCGACGCCGATGGTGCGTACCGCGAACGGAGCGCGACAGCAAGGGATGTCGTGCGCTTCGCCGGGCGCGGCCGCCCTTCGCTCGCGCGCCCGCTCCCATTCGGCCGGACGCGACAGACCCGCCTGTCCGCCACGGCATCGAGAGCCACGGCGGATCGAGGCGAGCCCTCAGGCACAGGATTAGGGCCGACCCACCGTTGCAGGCCGCGTTCCCATTTCGGGGGCACGCCCACGGTTCGGCCCCGCCCCGATCTGCTCACGGGGCGGGGGAACCCCGGATCTCACCAGCGTGAGCCGATACGCGACGCGGCTCGTGCGAAGGATGGCGCGGGGCGGTTAAGGCGGCCTCCACGG
>NZ_VRVF01000159.1:0-3251 GCF_008040045.1 Methylobacterium sp. WL8
CCCTCGCCCCAACCCCCGCCTCCGGCCTCGTTTCCGATGGCACGGGTGGTGCCCAAGGGCGAGGCCCGCACGATCGCGTTCTTCACCTCGCTGTTCCCGGATTGCTCCTCGCAAGGCCCGGTGGTGATCCGGACCCTGGACCAGCCCCGGCACGGGGCGATCGACGTCGCGCCGGCGGATTCGTTTCCCCGCTACGGGGTCGGGTCGACGCTGGCCGCCTGCAACGCCCGCAAGGTGCCGGGGGTGAAGCTGACCTACACCTCGGAGGAGGGGTTCGAGGGCGTCGACACCTTCCGCATCTTCGTCATCAACGCGGACGGCACCGGCTACGAGTCCGACGTGCGCGTCACGGTGCGCTGAACCCCGCCGCCGGCCGACGGAATCGGCGCCGAAACGGGGGCGGAAACCTGCCCTCCAATAGCACTTCCGTCATTCGCATAAGATATATTATGGAACATAGAGGGGCGATATGCTGAGGTGATGGGGTGTTCGCCCCCTCCCAACCCATCTGGCATGCCAGCCGAAACGGTCTCCGTGACCGGTCAGCATCGAAATCGTCCGACGAGCGGCGGGCGAGGGCGGTCCGAGCCCCCTCCCCGGCCTCGCCTGTGTCACGCGGCCAGCGCGTCCGCCAGGCGGCGGATGTCGGAGACGACGCGCCCGTCGGCGAAGCGGCAGGCCACCTCCTCCGAGGCACGGCCGCTCGGGCGGATTCGGATCGCCGCCGGGCAAACGAGCTCGTCGCGGCGCTCCAGCGCTTCGGCCGCGTCCATCGGCGCGGCGCGGCCGCCGCCGAGCCCGCGCCACCACTGCACCGCCTTGTCGCGGGCGAATCCCGTCCGCTCCAGCGCGAGCCGGATGCGGTGGGTGCCGGCCGGGCAGCGCAGCACGATATCGAGGCCGTCCGCCCCGCGCTCGACGCGCCAATCCGAGACCGCCTGCCAGCCGTCCGCGCGCTCCGACAGGATCGGCAGCTCGCCGTCGGCTGCGGCCTCGTGCCGGGCGACATCCTCCGCGTCCTCCGGCTCGATCCAACAGGGCTCGCAGGTCGAGGCGTTGAGCGCGATCAGCGCGCCGCAGCCGGGGCAGGGCTTGGCCCGCGCCAGCCCTTCCCTGCCCTTCACCGCGGCGGCGGTGCGCGCGGTGACCACGTCAACCGGGCCGTGCATCCGCACCAAGCCGGCATAGTCGAGGATCAGCGCGTCGCGCTTGCCCGGCGCGTTCCGCAGGGCACGCCCGACCTGCTGCACGTAGAGCCCGGTGCTCTGCGTCGGGCGGAGCAGGGCGATGAGATCCACCTCCGGCACGTTGAAGCCGGTGGCGAGCACGCCGACGGAGGTCAGGCAGCGGATCCGCCCGGCGCGAAAGGCCGCGACGATGCGGTCGCGCTCGCGCCGCGGGGTTTCGCCGGAGATCGCCTCGCAGGAATAGCCCTCCACGCGGATCGCGTCGCGCACCGCGTCCGCGTGGCTGAGCCCGGCGCAGAAGGCGAGCCAGGCCCGGCGCTCGCGGCCGTAGCCGACCATCTCCTCGACCGCGGCGCGGGTGATCCACTCGCGGTTGACCGCGGCCTCGAGCTGGCTCGGGATGTAGTCGCCGCCGCGCTTGCCCACGCCGGCCACGTCGAGGGCGGTCAGGGTCGCCTTCGACAGGAGCGGACAGAGATAACCCTGCCCGATCAGGTCGCCGGCATCGACCTCGTAGACGATACCCTCGAAGATCCGGCCCGCGCCTTCGTCGAGGCGCCCGCTGTCGAGCCGGTAGGGCGTCGCGGTAAAGCCGACGACGCGAAGCTCCGGCCGCAGCGCCCGCAGGCCGGCGAGGAAGCGCCCGTAGCGGGTCTCGGCCGAGCGCGGGATCAGATGGGCCTCGTCGACGACGACGAGGTCGCGTGGGCCGATCGCGTCGAGCCGGTCGGCCACCGACTGGATGCCGCAGACCAGGACCTGCGCCGCCGCCTCCCGCCGCCCGAGGCCGGCGGAGAAGATTCCCGCCGGCGCCTCGGGCCAGTAGCCGGTGAGCTCGGCGAAGTTCTGGGCGATCAGCTCCCGGCTGTGGGTGACGACGACGATGCGGGCGAGGGGATCGGCCTGCAGCGTCTCGCGCGCGAGCGCCGCGATCACCAGCGCCTTGCCGGCGCCGGTCGGCAGCACGATCAGGCCGGCACGCAGAGGCTGCCCCCCTGCCCCGCTCCAGGCGGCGGCAAGCGCATCGAGGCTGGCACGCTGGTAGGGTCGCAAGGTCAGCATGAGCTGGCTCTAACGCACGCAGGCGGACGCGTCCGTGGCCCGTTCGCCGCGCCCGCCCCGGATCAGGGCGCCTGCAGCAGGTAGACGTCCATGATCCAGCCGTGGCGCGAGCGCGCGGCGGCGCGCTGGAGGCGGATTTCCGGGCCGACCGTGCCGAGCCGGCCGGCGATCAGGAGCTGGTCCGGCGAGCCGAGATAGGCGCCCCAATGGATTGTCAGGTCCGGATCGAGGTGGTCGAAGCGCGGGTCGGCGTCGAGCATCACCACCACGCTGCCGACGCCCTCCGGCAGGCCGTCGGCGATCGCCCGTCCGGTGGTGATGTGGACGGCGCCGCCGATCCGGTTCAGCGGGATGCGGTGGGCGGCGGCCAGCATCTGCACGCTGGAGATACCGGGAATCACCGTGTAGGCGAAGGCGCCCGCGTCGCGGGCGAGGATGCGCTCCAGGATGCGCAGGGTGCTGTCGTAGAGCGCCGGATCGCCCCAGACCAGGAAGGCGCCGACCTCCCCTGCCCCGAGATTCGCCGCGATCAGGCCGCCGAGGAGGTCGGCGCGGGCTGCGTGCCAGGCCTCGACCGTGGCCGCGTAATCCGCAGGCCGGCGCTCGCGTGGTGGGTCCTGCGCCACGACCAGGCGATAGTCGTCCCGGATGTGCCGGGCGCAGATCGTGCGGCGGAGGGCGACGAGGTCGTCCGTGTCGGCCCCTTTGTCGAGGACGAACACGACATCGACGTCGGCCAGCGCCTGCACCGCCTGAAGGGTGAGGTGCTCCGGGTCGCCGGTGCCGATTCCGATGACACGCAGGGTCCGCATGGGCTCAAGGATTCCACTGCGCACGAAAAAGCCGGCTC
Source organism: Methylobacterium sp. WL8 (assembly GCF_008040045.1). Classification (NCBI taxonomy): domain Bacteria; kingdom Pseudomonadati; phylum Pseudomonadota; class Alphaproteobacteria; order Hyphomicrobiales; family Methylobacteriaceae; genus Methylobacterium; species Methylobacterium sp. WL8. Next base: position 3,100 of record NZ_VRVF01000159.1, read on the forward strand.
GCGTTGGGCGAGCCGGCTGATGTGGGATATGATGTTTGGTTGCGGGGACAGGATTTGAACCTGTGACCTTCAGGTTATGAGCCTGACGAGCTACCGGGCTGCTCCACCCCGCGCCAGGGTGATCGAGTGTCGTGTCGAGGGGATGTGTTGGC
>NZ_VRVF01000015.1:0-75399 GCF_008040045.1 Methylobacterium sp. WL8
GGTGGGGGGAGGGGATCGGGGCGGATGGTGCCGGCGCTTTCCCGAGGCGCGACCGCATCCGATGGCTCCAGACGAGACGTTCCCCGACCTCGCCCCCGCGGCACCCGCGCCGCGGCGGTGGCGGCTCGTCGCCTTCACCGGCCGGGCCGTCGGCGCCGTGCTCGTCATCGGCGCCTTGAGCCTGTTCTCGCGCGAGACCAAGCGGCCCGCCGATCCGCCCGCTCCGGCCCCGGCATCCGTCACGACGACCGATCTCGGCATCGCCTTCGTCCCGGCCATGACGCTGAACGCCCGCCCGGTCGCCCCGGCCGCCGGCACCGGGCGCCTGCGCCTCGACCGGGCCGGCGAGACGGTCCGGATCGAACCGCCGCGCAACCCGCAGGAGCAGACGCTGGCAAGCGGCGACTTCTCGGCGATCGAGGAGACGCACCTGCGCCTCACCCTGACGCGGGACGCCGCCGAGCCGCAGCCCGGCCTGTTCGTGACGCTAGCCCGGCGCGCGGCGGAGGGTCCGAACCTCGCGGTGGTCCGCACCGGCGCCCGCGGGCGGGTCGCCACCAAGTTCGGCGCGGTCGAGACGCTGGAGGCGACCTTGTCCGGCGACCGGCGCCGGATCTGCACCGGCTTCGTCACCCTGGAGGCCCGGCCGGTTCGGGTGGACGGCTGGCTGTGCGCGCCTCTGGGACAACCGCCCGAGCCGCGCGCGCTCGCCTGCGCCCTCGACGGCCTCGCGCTGGACGGGCGCGCGGACCCCGCCACCGACGCCGTCTTCACTGAGGCCGAGGCGCGTCGCGATCCGGCCTGCGATCCGATCCGGGCGCTCTCGGCGCAGGAGCTGGCGGGTCGCACCGGCTCGATCGCGCCGCGCCGCACGACGCCTCCGCCGAAGCGGCCCCGTGCGTGATTGGGGCAACATTGCGGCAAAACACGTAAGCTCGGCCGTTTTTCCGGAACCACGGCCGCGCTCGGGCGTCTACTGCGCAACAGGCACCGGATTCTTAATCTCTCGGCGCCATACCAGACCCGCATTCAAACAAGGTGCGTCATGCGCTCGATCAAGATCGCCCTGCTGGGCGCCCTCGCCGTCACCAGCCTCGGCTTCACCGCTCCGGCCCAGGCGCAGGACGGGTTCGGCCCCGGCTACCGCGTCAGTCGCCCGCTGCCGATCCGCATCCGCCCGCGCAGCTGGCTCGACGCCGGCAACGTGGTCGAGCCCGGCAACGGCTCGGTGAGCAACCCGGCCACCAACCCGGTGCTGATCGCGCAGTCGAACCAGCTTAACCCGGTCTACGGCCGCAACGACGGCTACGGCGGTGGCATCCTGCCCGATCCGATCACCAACGGCCCGTTCATCGGCGCCCGGTCGAGCGCGATCCGCAACGTCGACTTCTCGGCCGTCGACGCGATCGATCCGACCTCCTACGTCTCGCGCTACGGCAACCCGTACTAAGCCGGGCCGAAACCCACCCGTGCCGATCGAGGGCGCGCAGCGAGAGCTGCGCGCCCTTTCTCGTTCTTATCCGCTTGCGTTCTTGGCGGCTCAGGCCGCGCGGGTGCGAAGCTCAGCCGCGATCGTCTCGGCCATGGCGCGCGTGCCGAGGACCTTCGACCCATCGCCGGCGATGTCGGCCGTGCGCGCGCCGCCGGCGAGCGCCGCGGTGATCGCGCCGTCCACGAGGTCGGCCGCCTCGCCGAGGCCGAACGAGTAGCGCAGGCACATGGCGAGCGAGCCGATCATCGCGATCGGGTTCGCCTTGTCCTGTCCGGCGATGTCGGGGGCGGAGCCGTGCACCGGCTCGTACAGCGCCTTGCGGGTGCCGCGGGCGTCGACCGCACCGAGCGAGGCCGAGGGCAGCATCCCGAGGGAGCCGGTCAGCATCGCCGCGACGTCCGAGAGCACGTCGCCGAACAGGTTGTCGGTCACCAGCACGTCGAACTGCTTCGGGCGCCGCACGAGCTGCATCGCGCAGTTGTCGGCGAGCACGTGCTCCAGTTCGATTCCCGCATAGTGCCGCGCGTGGACCGCGGTGACGACCTCCTTCCACAGGACGCCGGACTTCATCACGTTGTGCTTCTCGGCCGACGCGACCCGGCCGGAGCGCTTGCCTGCCAAATCGAAGGCGACGTGGGCGATCCGCTCGATCTCGGCCGTGGTGTAGACCTGCGTGTCCACCGCCCGCTTCGAGCCGTCGGGCAGGGTGGTGATCTCCTTCGGCTCGCCGAAATACACGCCGCCGGTCAATTCGCGCACGATCATGATGTCGAGGCCCTCGACCAGCTCGCGCTTGAGCGCCGAGGCGTCGGCGAGCGCCGGATAGCAGATCGCCGGGCGCAGGTTCGCGAACAGGCCGAGATCCTTGCGGAGCCGCAACAGGCCGGCCTCGGGGCGGATCTCGTAGGCCACGCCGTTCCACTTCGGGCCGCCGACCGCCCCGAGCAGGATCGCGTCGGCCGCATCCGCCTTGGCCAGCGTCGCGTTCGAAAGCGGCTTGCCGTGGGCGTCGATCGCCGAGCCGCCGACGAGGTCGGCCTCGGTCTCGAAGTGGGCGAGCCCAGTCTCGGCGAGCGCCGCCAGCACCGTCTGGACGCCGGCCATCACCTCGGGGCCGATCCCGTCGCCGGGCAGGAGCAGGAGCTTGTAGGTGGCCATGATCTGATCGTTCCGGAGGGCGGGGGGTCGGCGGGGTGTAGCGATGGGTCGCAGCGCTTGGCAAGGTTTCGGGCCAAGCGCTGCGACCCATCGCCCGCGGCCTGATCTGATACGACAGCAAGAAACGGGGTGCGCGGCGAGCGCCAATCGCGTCCGGTAGGGGCCTAAGGAGCCCCCGATGAAAGCCTTCCGCTGTATCCCGATGAAGACTGAGACCGCGGAGCGCTTCCGATGCTCAGGTCATGACGACTTCGGCAACGCGCTGCACCGGGTGGTTGCCGAGCCTCACAAGGGATTCCCATGCCGGCACTGCCTGCGCCTCGCCGAATCCGGCGAAACCATGCTGCTCGGCTCCTATGCGCTGCCGCAGCCGCGGGGCATCTACTGGACGCCGAGCCCGATCTTCCTGCACGCCGACGCCTGTCCGCACTTCGCAGCCGACGATACGCTCGCGCCGACGGTCGCCGCGAACCCGCTCGTCTCGGTGCGGGCCTACGATGCCGAGGATTTCTGCCTGTACGATCTCGGCCACGTCTGCGCGGGCGCCGAGGTCGAGGGACCTTTGCGACGCGCGCTCGCCGATCCGCGCAGCGTTTTCGTCAACATCCATACGGCCAAGCCCGGCTGCTGGCTGGCCCGTGTCGAGCGCGCGGCGTGAGGCTTCGCCTCAGGCCTTCCGTGCCACCGTGAACCGCGCCGCCTCGCGCAGCGTCTGCGCCCGATCGCCCCAGCGCGAGACCGCCTCCTCGCAGACGCCGACCAGACGGTCGCACTCGGCGCGCGCGCCGTCGAGGCCGAGGCGGTCGACGAGGGTCGCCTTGCCGGCGTCCTTGTCCTTGCCGGTGGCCTTGCCCATCGCTTCCGGCGAGGCCTCGCGGTCGAGGATGTCGTCGGCGATCTGGAAGGCCTGGCCGAGCGCGAGGCCGTAGCGCAAGAGCGCGGCGCGCTCGTCCGTCGTGGCGCCGCCGACCATCGCGCCGGCCTCCACCGAGAAGGCGAGGATCGCGCCGGTCTTCATCGCCTGCATGCGCAGGGTGTCGTCCACGTCCAGCGAGACCGGGCCGAAGCGGCCTTCCGCGGTCAGGTCGAGGAGCTGGCCGCCGACCATGCCGCCGAGGCCCGAGGCGCGGGCGAGGCCGAGGACGAGGTCGGCGCGGATCGACGCGTCCGGCTGCCAGGTCGGGTCGGCGACGATCTCGAAGGCCAGGGTCTGCAGCGCGTCGCCGACGAGGATCGCGGTCGCCTCGTCGTAGGCCTTGTGCACGGTGGGCTTGCCGCGGCGCATGTCGTCGTCGTCCATCGCCGGCATGTCGTCGTGGACCAGCGAATAGCAGTGGACCAGCTCGACGCCGGCGCCGGCGGCCAGCGCGCCGGCCTCCGAGCCGCCAAGCATGCGCGCGGTCTCGACCGCGAGGAAGGGGCGCAGGCGCTTGCCGCCGCCGAGCACCGCGTGACGCATCGCCTCCATCAGGCGCGGCGGGCGCGCGATCTCGCCGGGGCCGACCTCGGGGCCGAGGCGCTCGACCAGGAAGGTCTCGACCGTGTCGGCCACGCGGGCGAGCTTGTGGGAAAACCCGTCGTCGGCGGCATGCTCGGTACCTTGCGACTTGACCGGAGCGGGGTGAGCCTGCGTTGAGGTCATCGGGAACGGGCCTTGGCGGGAGTGGGACGCGACACGGTGCGGGCGGACGATAGCAAAGCGGCGCCGGGTCGCGACGCGCAGAGTACCGAGGCGCGGGACCTGAGGTCGCTGGGACGCCCGCAGCCGCCGGCTCCGTCACGGCGGGTCCGGAAGCTCGTCGGGCGCATCCTGCTCGTCCCGGCCGTCGGGCTCGTCCTCATGCTCGCGCTGGCGCTGCTCTATAGCGCGGTGACGCCGCCCTCAACCCTGATGCTCGGGCGATGGTTGACGCTCCAGCCGGTGGCCCGCGAGGCGGTGCCGCTCTCCGCCATCGCGCCGGCCCTGGTCCAGGCGGTCCTCGCCTCCGAGGACCAGCGCTTCTGCCTCGACCACGGCGTCGACGTCGACGCGCTGCGCGACGTGGTCGACGACGAGGACGGGCCGAGCCGCGGCGCCTCGACCATCGCGATGCAGACGGTGAAAAACGTCTTCCTCTGGCCCGGCCGCTCCTACGTCCGCAAGGCGCTCGAGATTCCGCTCGCCTTCCTGATGGATACGCTCTGGGGCAAGCGGCGGATGATGGAGATCTATCTCAACGTCGCCGAATGGGGCGAGGGGATCTACGGCGCCCAGGCCGCCGCCCGGCACTGGTTCGGCAAGAACGCCCGCGACCTCAGCCGCGGGGAGGCCGCCCTGCTGGCCGCGACCCTGCCGAACCCGATCCTGCGCAGCGCCGGCAAGCCCTCCCGCGGGGTGCGGTCCCTGGCCGGCCGCATCCAAGGCCGGATGGGGCAGGTCGAGGGCCTGATGGGGTGCCTCAAGGGATAGGCTTTTGCGCAGGGCCCGGGTTCGCAGGCCGCCCGGATGCGGTTAGGGAGCGTGATCCAAGCGAGAACGGACGTCATGGCCGGCACAACAGAGATCACCCTGGAGCGGATCGCCCTGATCCGCCGCCTCGTCGTCGGCTGGAACCCGGACGGGGCCGGCGCGCCGATGATCCACCCGGACGCCCCCTACGGCTCGACCTCGCGGGACGACGACATCGCCAACGTCACCGGCGACGACGAGGGTGCCGACGAAGAGCACCGGGCAGTGGGCGCGGCGTTCGCCGCCTTCGTCCGGCACGCGGTGCTCAAGCCCGGCCGCTACCAGTACCACAACCCGCTGGCCAAGCTCGATCCGGGCCGGGCCGGCGACGTGTTCCGCGACGCCGACGGCGCCACGCCCGAACACATCACATTCGACGTCACCGAGGCGCATCTCGCGTTGATTCCGCACCTGGCGGTCCGCTGGGACGACGCCCTCGACGTGCCCTGCGTCGACGCCCAGGCGCCCTACGGCGCGACGCCGGTGCCGGACGCAGCCTTGCACCACGAGATGCAACCGGCGTTGCAGATCTTCCTGCGCTACGCCGACATCGCGCCGGGCGATTACGACTGAAGGCTGCGGTCGCCGGCGCTTCTCCCTCCCCCCTCTGCGGGGAGGGAGAGAAGGCGCTTCTCAGGCGTCCCGCTTCTTCCGCTGCGCCAGCGTCCGCAGCCGCAGCGCGTTGAGCTTGATGAAGCCCGCCGCATCGCGGTGGTCGTAGGCGACGGCGCCTTCCTCGAAGGTGACGAGGTCCTGGTCGTAGAGCGAGTGCGGGCTCGTGCGGCCGATGACGTGGACGCCGCCCTTGTAGAGCTTGAGCCGCACCTCACCGGTGACCAGTTCCTGGCTCTTGTCGATCAGCGCCTGCAGCATCTCGCGCTCGGGCGAGAACCAGAAGCCGTTGTAGATCAGTTCCGCGTATTGCGGCATGATCTGGTCCTTGAGGTGCGCCGCGCCGCGGTCCAGCGTGATCGACTCGATGGCGCGGTGGGCCGGCAGCAGGATGGTGCCGCCGGGCGTCTCGTACATGCCGCGGCTCTTCATGCCGACGAAGCGGTTCTCCACGAGGTCGAGCCGGCCGATGCCGTTGTCGTGGCCGAGCTGGTTGAGCTTGGCGAGCAGCGAGGCCGGAGACAGCTTTTCGCCGGCGATCGAGACCGCGTCGCCCTTCTCGAAGCCGATGGTGACGATCGTGGGCGTGTCCGGCGCCTCCTCGGGCGAGATCGTGCGCGAGAAGACGTAATCCGGCACCTCGTCGGCCGGGTCCTCCAGCACTTTGCCCTCGGAGGAGGCGTGCAGGAGGTTGGCGTCCACCGAGAACGGGCTCTCGCCGCGCTTGTCCTTGGCGATCGGGATCTGGTGCTGCTCGGCGAAGGCGATCAGCTGCTCGCGGCTCTTCAGGTCCCATTCGCGCCAGGGCGCGATGACCGTCACGTCGGGCTTGAGGGCGTAGTAGCCGAGCTCGAACCGAACCTGGTCGTTGCCCTTGCCGGTGGCGCCGTGGCAGACCGCGTCGGCGCCCAGCCGCTCGGCGATCTCGATCTGCTTCTTGGCGATGAGCGGCCGGGCGATCGAGGTGCCGAGCAGGTAGACGCCCTCGTAGACCGCGTTGGCGCGAAACATCGGAAACACGTAGTCCCGCACGAATTCCTCGCGCAGGTCCTCGATGAAGATGTTCTCGGGCTTGATGCCGAGCAGCTCCGCCTTGCGGCGGGCCGGCTCCAGTTCCTCGCCCTGGCCGAGGTCGGCGGTGAAGGTGATCACCTCGCAGCCGTAGGTCGTCTGCAGCCACTTGAGGATGATCGAGGTGTCGAGGCCGCCGGAATAGGCGAGCACGACCTTGTTCACGGGCTTCTTGTCGGGCTCGGACATGCGGACCTTCGGGTGTTCGCGGACGTTAGGCGAGGGGGTTGCGGCGGCTTATCGCGCCGTCCGGCGCCCTGCAACCGGAACGGCCTGCAACCGGCATGCCGGGCCGGACGTTCGCTCAAGCGCGCGGGGCGTCGCCGATGCCCCGTCGCGCGCGCCAACCTGCCTCGCTCCCGACATCGACGGGTGTGAGATTTGCGTGCCGACACCTAAAGACCCGGAGAAGCGATCACCATGGCGCGCCAGCCGACCCTCGAGTTCTGGTACGAGTTCGCTTCGACCTATTCCTACCTCGCCGCCGCCCGGATCGAGGGTCTGGCCGCGACGGCCGGCGTGGCGGTGCGCTGGCGCCCGTTCCTGCTCGGGCCGATCTTCGCCTCGCAGGGCTGGACGAGCTCGCCCTTCAACCTCTACCCGGCCAAGGGCCGCAACATGTGGCGCGACATGGAGCGCGAGGCCGCCCGCTGCGGCCTGCCGCCGGTGCGGCGCCCCGATCCGTTCCCGCAGAACAGCCTCAGCGCAACCCGCGCCGCCATCCTCGGGCAGGACCAGGATTGGCTGGTGCCGTTCTCGAAGGCGGTGTTCGAATCCTGCTTCGCGCACGGCCGCTCGATCGCCGAGCCCGCGGCGGTGGTCGAGATCCTGAACGGGCTCGGCCTCGACGGGACGCAGCAGCTCAAGGCGGCGGCGAGCGAAGCGAACAAGACCAAGCTCCGCGTCGTCGGCGAGGAGGCGCGCTCGCGCGGCATCTACGGCGCCCCGACCTTCCTGACGGATGACGGTGAACTGTTCTGGGGCAACGACCGCCTGGAGCAGGCGCTGGCCTGGGCCGCCGGCGAGCGCCCGGGCGACATGCGCTGACGCCATCGCGCGACGAGACTCCCCGACGCGAAGGCCCCGACATCGCCTGAATTGCCGGGCTGATGCGCGGGCTCGACACCGCCGCTCGGACGCCAGCATGCCCTTCACCCGCCGCCACCTCATCGCGACCTCGGCCGCCGCCGTCGCCCTCACCGGGGCGGCGCGCGCCCAATCGTATGGTCAGCGCGTCTCGGTGACGAGCGACGAGGGCAGGCCGGTCGCCAACTCTATGCTCCCAGGCGAGATCACCGGCCAGCTCGCGTCCCTGCGGGGAATCACCTACGTCGGCCCGCGCGAGGCCGAGACGACGCTGTACGAGTTCTTCGACTTCAACTGCCCCTACTGCCGCAAGGCCGCCGCCGACGTGATCGCCCTGCACGCCGCCGACCCGGCGTTGCGCATCGGCCTTGTCCAGAATCCGATTCTGTCGCCGCAATCGGCCCAGGCCGCCAAGGTGGCGCTGGCCGTCCAGCGCAAGCTCGGCTCCGAGGCGGCCTGGGACTTCTACGGCCGGTTGCTCGGCAAGCCCGGCAAGATCGACGGCCCCGGCGCGCTCGCCGCCGGCACGGCGCTTGGGATCGCCGGACCGGAGCTGGAGAGCATCGCCGACAGCGACGAGGTCCGCGAAGCGCTCAAGAGCCAGATGCGGATCGCGGCCGACCTCGGCCTCTACGCGACCCCGTCCTACGTGCTGGGCAACGCCGGCATCCTCGGGCATCCGGGCGCCCGCTCCATGGCGAAGATGATCGCCGCCACCCGCCGTTGCGACCGCCTCGCCTGCTGATTTCCCCTGTAGGATCGATCACCCGGCGCAAGCTCGGCCGGGCCGCCGCCATCGGCCGATCGCCTTGCGCGGCTCCGGTTGCCATGCTAGGCGGTCGCCGCGCCGGCCGAGGGATCTTCGTGGGTCCCGGACAAGCCCGGCACAATCCCATTTCCCGACGGTCTCCGGCCCGGCGCCCTGATTACGGCGCAGCCCGGTCGGAACCGAAGGGCCAAGGAACAAGAGAGAGCGACGGGTGGCGCAGAACGGTTCCGAGGGTTCCCTGGTCGGCGGCGTGTCGGGTCGATACGCCTCCGCCCTGTTCGATCTCGCCCGTGACGAGCGCCAGATCGATGCGACGGCCGAGGGCCTCGAGCGCTTCGACGCCTTGCTCAAGGAGAGCGCGGACCTCCGCCGTCTCGTCCGTAGCCCGGTCTTCTCGGGTGAGGAGCAGGCCGCCGCCATCGGCGCGATCCTCGAGAAGGCCGGCATCACCGGCCTCGCTGCCAACTTCATCCGCCTGTCGGCCGCCAACCGCCGCCTGTTCGCGCTGCCCGGCATGATCGCCGCCTTCCGCAGCCTGGTTCGCGAATCGAAGGGAATCGTCCGCGCCGAGGTTCGCGTGGCCGAGCGGCCCTCCGACGCGGTGCTGGAGGAGATCAAGGCCAGCCTGCGCGACGCCGCGAAGTCCGAGGTCGACCTCGACCTGCACGTCGACCCGAGCCTGATCGGCGGCCTCATCGTCAAGATGGGCTCGCGCATGGTCGACGCTTCGCTCCGGACCAAGCTGAACGGCATTCGTCTCGCGATGCGGGAAGCCCGTTAGGCCGTCCGTCGAGGACGCCCCGGCTCTCGCCATCACACCTGAACACCTGACAAGAACGAACTGAAGGGCCCGACGATGGACATCCGCGCCGCCGAGATCTCCGCGATCCTGAAAGACCAGATCAAGAACTTCGGCGAGGAAGCCGAAGTCTCCGAGGTCGGCCAGGTCCTGTCCGTCGGCGACGGCATCGCCCGCGCCTACGGCCTCGACAACGTCCAGGCCGGCGAGATGGTCGAGTTCGAGTCCGGCGTGCGCGGCATGGCGCTCAACCTCGAGCAGGACAACGTCGGCATCGTGATCTTCGGCTCTGACCGCGAGATCAAAGAAGGCCAGACCGTCAAGCGCACCGGTGCTATCGTGGACGTCCCGGTCGGCAAGGGCCTGCTCGGCCGCGTGGTCGACGGCCTCGGCAACCCGATCGACGGCAAGGGCCCGATCGAGTCGACCGAGCGTCGACGCGTCGACGTGAAGGCGCCGGGCATCATCCCGCGCAAGTCCGTGCACGAGCCGATGGCGACGGGCCTCAAGGCCGTCGACGCCCTGATCCCGGTCGGCCGCGGCCAGCGCGAGCTGATCATCGGCGATCGCCAGACCGGCAAGACCGCGATCGTGCTCGACACGATCCTCAACCAGAAGCCCGGCCACGCCGCCGGCGGCGACGAGAAGTCGAAGCTCTACTGCATCTACGTCGCCATCGGCCAGAAGCGCTCGACGGTCGCCCAGTTCGTGAAGGTCCTCGAGGATCAGGGCGCGATGGAGTACTCGATCGTCGTCGCCGCCACCGCCTCGGACGCCGCGCCGATGCAGTTCATCGCGCCGTTCGCCGGCTGCGCCATGGGCGAGTACTTCCGCGACAACGGCATGCACGCCGTGATCTCGTACGACGACCTGTCCAAGCAGGCCGTTGCCTACCGCCAGATGTCGCTGCTGCTGCGCCGCCCGCCGGGCCGCGAGGCCTATCCCGGCGACGTGTTCTACCTGCACTCGCGCCTGCTCGAGCGCGCCGCCAAGATGGGCGACGCCGCCGGCAACGGCTCGCTGACCGCGCTACCGGTCATCGAGACCCAGGCCAACGACGTGTCGGCCTACATCCCGACCAACGTGATCTCGATCACCGACGGCCAGATCTTCCTCGAGACCGACCTGTTCTACCAGGGCATCCGCCCGGCGGTGAACGTCGGCCTCTCGGTCTCGCGGGTGGGCTCCTCGGCCCAGACCAAGGCGATGAAGAAGGTCGCCGGCAAGATCAAGGGCGAGCTGGCGCAGTACCGCGAGATGGCGGCGTTCGCGCAGTTCGGTTCGGACCTCGACGCCTCGACCCAGCAGCTGCTCAACCGCGGCTCGCGCCTCACCGAGCTCCTGAAGCAGCCGCAGTTCTCGCCGCTGAAGATGGAGGAGCAGGTCGCGGTGATCTACGCCGGCGTCAACGGCTACCTCGACAAGATGCCGGTCGCGAAGGTCCGCCCGTTCGAGGACGCGCTGCTGTCGACGCTCCGCACCAAGCACGCCGACCTGCTCTCCACGATCCGCGACTCGAAGGACCTGTCGGACGACAGCGCCGCCAAGCTCAAGAGCGTGGTCGAGAGCGTGGCGAAGTCGCTCGCGAACTAGACGAACCCGCCTCATCGGGCGCCCGGCGACGGGCGCCTGGTCGTGAACAGGCCCTGAGAGACCGGACCACCCGATGGCGAGTTTGAAGGATCTGCGCAACCGCATCACTTCGGTGAAGGCGACGCAGAAGATCACCAAGGCGATGCAGATGGTCGCCGCCGCCAAGCTGCGGCGCGCACAGACGGCTGCCGAAAGCGGCCGTCCCTATGCCGAGAAGATGGCGGCGGTGCTCGGCAACCTCGCCGGGAACCTCGTCGGCGGCGTCGGCGCGCCGAAGCTGCTGGCCGGCACCGGCAAGGACCAGACCCACCTGCTGATCGTCTGCACCGGCGACCGCGGCTTGTGCGGCGCTTTCAACTCGTCGATCGCGCGCCTGGCGCGGGCGCATGCCGACAAGCTCGCGACCGAGGGCAAGACCGTCAAGATGATGACGGTCGGCAAGAAGGGTCTGGACCAGCTTCGTCGCCAGTTCCGCGAGCAGATCGTCGAGTCGCAGGACATCCGCGGCAACCGCCCGGTCGACTACCCCTTCGCCGCCGAGATCGCCGACAAGATCCTGACCCGCTACGAGGCCGGCGAGTTCGACGTCGCGACGCTGTTCTTCTCCGAGTTCCGCTCGGTGATCTCGCAGATCCCGACGGCGCAGCGCCTGATCCCTGCGGAGCTGCCCGAAGGCGGCGCCAGCAGCACCGGTGCGCCGGCGGATTCGGCGATGGAATTCGAGCCCTCTGAGGAGGCGATCCTCGAGACGCTGCTGCCGAAGAACCTCACGGTTCAGGTCTACCGGGCGCTCCTCGAGAACGCCGCATCCGAGCAGGGTGCACGCATGAGCGCCATGGATTCCGCGACCCGCAACGCGGGCGAGATGATCAAGAAGCAGACGCTGATCTACAACCGCACGCGTCAGGCGATGATCACCAAGGAACTCATCGAAATCATTTCGGGCGCCGAAGCCCTTTAAGCGCCTTCGCCGGCGCACCGACCGCATACCTTTCAAGGGCACGCAATCATGGCAAACACCGCTTCCCCCGGCGCCGGCTCCAACAAGGTCGGCAAGATCGTCCAGGTCATCGGCCCCGTCGTCGACGTGCAGTTCGACGGCCACCTGCCGGAGATCCTGAACGCGCTCGAGACCAAGAACAACGGCAACCGCCTCGTGCTGGAAGTCGCCGCGCAGCTCGGCGAGAGCACCGTGCGCTGCATCGCGATGGACACCTCCGAGGGTCTGACCCGGGGCCAGGAGTGCACCGACACCGGCTCGCCGATCATGGTCCCAGTCGGCCACAACACGCTCGGCCGCATCATGAACGTCATCGGCGAGCCGATCGACGAGGCCGGCCCGATCCAGTCGGACTCGCTCCGCGCCATCCACCAGCCCGCGCCCCCCTATACCGACCAGTCGACGGAGTCGCAGATCCTCGTCACCGGCATCAAGGTGGTCGACCTGCTCGCCCCCTACGCCAAGGGCGGCAAGATCGGCCTGTTCGGCGGCGCCGGCGTCGGCAAGACCGTGCTGATCATGGAGCTGATCAACAACATCGCCAAGGTGCACTCGGGCTACTCGGTCTTCGCCGGCGTCGGCGAGCGCACCCGCGAGGGCAACGACCTCTACCACGAGATGATCGAGTCCAAGGTGAACATGGACCCGAAGGAGAACGGCGGCTCGGCCGAGGGCTCCAAGTGCGCGCTGGTCTACGGCCAGATGAACGAGTCTCCCGGCGCCCGCTCGCGCGTCGCGCTCACCGGCCTCACCATCGCCGAGGACTTCCGCGACCAGGGCCAGGACGTGCTGTTCTTCGTGGACAACATCTTCCGCTTCACTCAGGCCGGCTCGGAAGTGTCGGCGCTGCTCGGCCGCATCCCCTCGGCCGTGGGCTACCAGCCGACGCTCGCCACGGACATGGGCGCCCTGCAGGAGCGCATCACCACCACGAACAAGGGCTCGATCACCTCGGTGCAGGCGATCTACGTGCCGGCCGACGACCTGACCGACCCGGCGCCCGCCGCCTCGTTCGCCCACTTGGACGCGACCACGACGCTGTCGCGCTCGATCGCCGAGAAGGGCATCTATCCGGCGGTGGACCCGCTCGACTCGACCTCGCGCATGCTGTCGCCGGCGATCCTCGGCGAGGAGCACTACGATGTCGCCCGCAGGGTCCAGCAGACGCTGCAGCGCTACAAGTCGCTCCAGGACATCATCGCCATCCTCGGGATGGACGAGCTGTCGGAAGAGGACAAGCTGACGGTCGCGCGCGCCCGCAAGATCGAGCGCTTCTTCTCGCAGCCCTTCTCGGTGGCCGAGATCTTCACCGGTTCCCCGGGCATCCAGGTGCCGCTGGAAGACACGATCAAGGGCTTCAAGGGCCTCGTCGAGGGCAAGTACGACGACTTGCCGGAAGCGGCCTTCTACATGGTCGGCACCATCGAGGACGCCCAGGCCAAGGCGAAGAAGCTGAAGGCGGCCTGAGGCCTTGAACGCCAAGATCGTCCTGTTGGTCGTCGGCCTCCTGGCCGGCGGCCTCGTCGGCTACGTGACGCGGCCCGAGGCGGCCGAGATCAAGATCGGCCCGCTCTCCGTCGAGGTGCAGGGCGACCGCCCGGCCGGCACCCGCGGCGGCGAGCTGACCAGCGGGCAGACGCAGCACGTCGCCCTGTTCGCAGGCATCGGTGCCCTGATCGGTTTCGGCCTCGGCTTCGCCACGGACCGGCGCAGGGCCTAACTCTCAAGGTCGGCATGCAGCCCTCGGAGGGCCGCGCGCCGAGAATGACAAACGTCGGGATTCCGAGCGCATGGCCACCTTCCACTTCGATTTCGTCGGCCCCGAGCGGTCGCTGTATTCCGGCGAGGTCGAGTCGGTGCAGCTTCCCGGCACCGAGGGCGAGATGACGGTGCTCGCCGGCCACGCCCCGGTGCTCACCTCGCTTCGCGTGGGCGTGATCGTGGTCACCGAGCGCGCCAACAGCGGCAAGCGCATCTACGTCCGCGGTGGCTTCGCCGACATCGGGCCGACCGGCGTGACGGTGTTGGCCGAGCGCGCCGCCCCGATCGAGGAACTGACGCCGGAATCCCTCGACCGGGACATCGAGGCGGCCGAGCTGCAGCGCGACGCCACCGAGGACCTGCAGAAGCGCGAGGAGCTGAACGGCCAGATCGTCCAGCTTCAGGAGACGAAGAACCTCCTCAAGCTCTGAGCCTTTCACCCCCAACATTTTCAGGACGACCGAAGCCCGCTCGAACCGCCGTCACCGGCGCGGTTCGGCGGGCTCTTTCGTGTCGTGCGCCGACGAATCCTGAGCCAGCGCGAGGGAGATCAGCGCCTCGGCCGCGTCCGGCCCGACGGGACAGCCCGTTTCGAGCCAGCGTCGGCGCAGAGCCGCGAGGGCGACCCCGATCCTCGGCCCGGCCGGGATGCCGCGAGCGACGAGGGCTGCCCCGGTCACCGGCAGGACCGGAGCGGGTTCATTCTTCAGGTCGCGCCAGGCGTTTGCAGCGTCCGGGCCGATCACCGGGCGCGGCTCGCCGGCGGTCGCGTCCATCGCCGCTTGAAGGGCTGCAGGCCCGTGTTCTGCCACGAGCGCACGGAGCGCCGGCCGGTCGATCGCGGCGGGGGTCTTCAGCGCGACGAGGGCGCGGGCGTAGGCGTCGAGGGTAGCGTGCTCGGCCTTCGAAAGCCGCAAACCCTCCGCGAGGCGCTCGGCCTCGGCCCGCGTGGTCACGGACAGCGCGGCGAGACGCTGGATCGTGCCGGCGCCGGCCTCGATCGCGCGCGCGAGCCTGCCCCGCTCGGCGACGCCGCCGGTGATGCGGGCGAGAAGGCCGGTCTCGGCGAGGATGGCGACGGCGCCCGGCGCACCGGGGGCGGCCAAGAGCTTCAGGAACTCCATGCGGACGCGCTCCCGCGACAGGCTCGCCAGGGCCGCTCGCGCGGTGACGCAGGCGGCGAGCGCCGGCGCATCGGGCTCTCCTCCACCGAACCGGGCGTGAAAGCGGAAGAACCGCAGGATGCGCAGGGCGTCCTCGTGGATCCGCGTCGCGGGGTCTCCGATGAAGCGGATGCGGGCCTCCGCGAGGTCGGCGGCGCCGCCAGTGGTGTCGTGGAGCGTGCCGTCGGCGCCGAGCGAGAGCGCGTTGACCGTGAAGTCCCGCCGCTCCGCGTCGCGCGTGAAGTCCCGGCCGAACCGCACGATCGCGTGCCGCCCGTCGGTCTCGACGTCCTCGCGCAGGGTCGTCACCTCGACCGGCCGCCCGGCGACGACCAGCGTCACGGTGCCGTGCTCGATCCCGGTCGGCACGGCCTTCAGGCCCGCCGCCCGCGCCCGATCGATCACGGCGTTCGGCAGGAGCGTCGTGGCGAGGTCGATGTCGGCGGCGTCGACCCCGAGGAGCGCGTCGCGCACGCAGCCGCCGACGAGCCGGGTCTCCTCGCCAGGTGCATCGAGGCCGGCGAGGACGGCGCGGACCTCGGGCCGGGCGAGCAGCCGCGCCGGGCCGTCGGGGTCGAGGCGCCGCATCAGCGGAACTCGCCTGGCACCAGCCGGCCGTTCTCCATGTGGGTCGGCACGAAGCCGGTGGCGTGGCGCTCGGAGAACAGGCCCGAGGCCACCAGGGAGGCGATCACCACGGCCAAGCCGGCCAGGACGAGGCGAAAGGCCTGGGCGTCCCAGTGCGCCCGCTGCAGCGGGTTCCGGCCGACGAGCAGCAGGTAGGTGAAGAACAGCCCGAAGGGCAGCAGGAAGAGCCCGAACTCCTCCACGAGGCGACGCAGCATGGCATCCGATCGATGGGCGCGGGCGATTCCCGCTCGGCTCAGAGGTGGGACTTCGGTGGCCCGAATTCGAGCCGTTCGGCGAGGTTGTGCAGGATGCCCGCCGTCACACCCCAGATCAGGCGCTCGCCGTAGGGCAGGGCGTAGAAGCGCCGGTCGCGGCCCTGCCACACCCGCATCCGCAGCTCGTAGCGCGACCGGTCGGCGATCACCGCCAGGGGGACCTCGAAGATCGCGTCCACCTCGGCCGGGTTCGGCGCGAGGCGCGCCTCCCGGTCGACGAGGCCGATCACCGGCGCCACCAGGAAGCCGGTGCCGGACAGGTAGGGATCGAGGTAGCCGAGCATCCGCACGTGACGCGGCGACAGGCCGACCTCCTCCTCGGCCTCGCGCAGGGCCGCCGCCATCGGGCTTGCATCGGTCGGGTCGATCTTGCCGCCGGGCAGCGCGACCTGGCCGGAATGGTCGCGCAGGTGGGCGGCGCGCTGCGTCAGCACGATCGCGAGGCCGGATTCGCGCGCGACGACCGGCACCAGAACGGCCGCCCGCCGGTGCGGCGGCGGCGGGATTACGGCGCTGCCGTCGGGCTCCAGGCTGTGGTCGCCGCGCGGGTTCGAGGTCGGGTCGTCCGGCCCGGGCGGATCGCGGGCGAGCCGCGCCTCGGCGCGGGCGAGGAAGTCGGCGAGGTCCTCGTCGCGCGTCGGGCTGTCCACGGCGCTCACGCGGCGTCGGCCGGGGCGATGCGGTGGAAGCGGCCGCCTGCGGCGATGCCGAGCCACGGCACGCCCTCGATCTCGCGCTCCTCGGCGAGCGCCACGAGATCGTAGGTCAGCGCCCGCGTCACCAGCGCCCAGAGTCCGCGGCGGACGTGGAGGTAGGGCTTGAGGGCGCCGGCCTCGCCCTCGGCGAAACGTAAGCCGTGCTCGGAATCGACGGGCACGAGGTCGTCGACGTTGGTGCGGAAGCTGATGCGGCGCGCGTCGCCCTCGCCGTCGATCGCCATCTCGACGGCGACGAAGGCCGCATCCTCCACGGTGATCGAGACCTTCTCCACCGGCGTGACCAGCACCGTCGTACCGTCGGGCTCGCGCCGCAGGATCGAGGCGAACAGCTTCACCATCTTCGGGCGGCGGATCGGCGTGCCGTCGTGGAACCAGGTGCCGTCGGCGGCGATGCGGATGTCGATCGCGCCGCAATCGGGCGGATTCCACTTGTCCACCGGCGGCAGCCCGCGCTTGGGCAGCTCGGCCAGGGTCGCGCCGAGGCGGCTCAGGGTCGGATCGTCGGAGGCGGTCATGCGCCCTCGGATAGCGCGCCGGACGGGCCGGGAACCGGGGGCGCCTCCGGGCGCCGGCGCAGGATCTTCCAGACGCCCGAGGCGACGCCGACCACGCGCGCCGCGTGGCGCAGCTCGCAACGCAGGAAGACGAGCGAGCCGGTGCGCTTGATGACCTCGGGCGCCAGGGTGATCCAGTCGCCGAGCCGCGCGGTGTCGACGAACTGCATCTCCATTTGGATCGTCACACAATTCGCCCCGTCGGCCGCCCACATCGCGGTCTCGCCCAGTGCCCGGTCGGCGAAGCTCATCAGCATGCCGCCGTGGACCACGCCGATCAGGTTGGCGTGCTTGTCGGCGGCACGGAACGCGTAGGCGCCGTCGCGGACGTAGACCGGCCCGACATGGGCGATGAAGCCGGTGTCGTGGATCGGCGTCCAGCCGTCGCCCTCGTGGGGCTCGGCCTCGGGCGTTCGCGGTTCGCTGGGCGTCATGGGGGCGGGATCTCGATCGCGCGGCGGGCGCAGGCGCAGGGTTTTGTGGCACGGTCGCATCGCGACCGCCGGCTGTCACGCGAAGTTCGGGGGCACTTCAGGCTTTGGCTCACCTCACCCGCTTACGTGCCCCGCGGCTTGGCGCGGCGGGTGGGTGGCGCCTCCAGCGGATTCTCCGGCCAGGGATGGCGCGGATAGCGGCCGCGCATCTCGGTGCGCACGGCGCTCCAGGAGCCGCGCCAGAAGCCGGGGAGGTCGCGGGTGATCTGGACCGGGCGGTGGCCGGGCGAGAGCAGGTGGAGGACGAGCGGCACCCGGCCCACAGTCGGATGCGTCGCCAGCCCGAACAGCTCCTGCACCCGCACGGCCAGGACCGGCCCGCCCTCGGTCTCGTAGTCGATCGGGATGCGTGAGCCGGTCGGCACCTCGACATGGGTCGGCGCTTGAGTGTCGAGGCGGGCGCGCAGCGGCCACGGCAACAGCTCATGCAACGCCTCGCCGAGGTCGGCGGCGGAGACGGCGTCGAGGCCGAGGCGGCCGACGAGGGCTGGCGCGAGCCAGTCCTCGATGGTCTCCGTGAGGGTGGCGTCGGCGAGGTCGGGCCAGTCGCCGCCCTCCGCCGCGCGCAGGAAGGCGATGCGGGCGCGCCACTGCGTCAGCGCCGGGGTCCAGGGCAGCCGTTCGAGGCCGAGGCTGGCGATGCCGCGGGCCAGCACCCTGGCCGAGTCGAGGTCGGCGGGCACGGGGCGCGTGCGCTCGCCGAGGGTGATGGCGCCGAGCCGGCGCAGGCTGCGGGCCCGCAGCGCCCGCGCCGCGCCGTCGAAGGTCACCTGCGTCACGCCCTCGATGCGGTCGGCGAAGGCTGCCTCGATCGCGTCGAGGTCGATCGCGGCGGCGGCGAGGATGCGGGCGTTGCCGGCGGCGCCGACGACGTCGGCCACCACGAGGAAGGGCTCGCGGGCGAGCGGCGAGGCGGGGTCGAGGCGCCCGGCCCGCCCGTTGGCCATCACGAACTCGCCGTCGCGCCCGCGCGCCTTCGCGACCCGGTCGGGGTAGGCCAGCGCCAGGAGGGCACCCGCCGCCGGGTCCGAGGTCGCGCGAGTCCCGGACGGGGAAGCCGAGCGCGCCCAGCCCTGGGCCATGCGGCGCATGTCGGCGGCGCGTTGCCCGCGGTCGCGCCGATAGCGCTCGACCCGGTCGGCGAGGTCCACCGCGTCGCCGCCGAGGCCACGCTCGACCAGGACGGCGGCGAGGTCGGCGGCGGCGGTCGCGGCGCCGAAATCGGCGGCGGCGACCACCATGCGGGCGAGCCGCGGCGGCAGGGGGAGGGCGCGCAGGCGCCGCCCGGTCTCGGTGAGCCGCCCGTCAGCGTCGATCGCATCGAGGTCGCGCAGCATCGCGCGCGCCTCCTTCAGGGCCGGGGCCGGCGGGGGATCGAGGAAGGCGAGGGTGCCGGGATCGGTCACGCCCCACTCGGCGCAGTCGAGCACGAGCCCGGCGAGGTCCGCCGAGACGATCTCGGGCCGGGTGAACGGTTCGAGCGCGCTGGTTCCGGCCTCGGCCCAGAGGCGCCAGCACACGCCGGGCTCGGTCCGGCCGGCGCGGCCGCGGCGCTGGTCCACCGAGGCGCGGGAAGCCCGCGCGGTGACGAGCCGGGTGAGCCCGAGGCCGGGCTCGTAGACCGGCACCCGGGCGAGGCCGGAATCGACCACGATGCGCACGCCCTCGATCGTCAGCGAGGTCTCGGCGATGCTGGTGGCCAGCACCACCTTGCGCGCGCCCGGCCCGGCCCGCGCCACCGCCCGGTCCTGCTCGGCCGGCGTCAGCGCGCCGTAGAGCGGCGCGATCGCGACTTCCGGCCCGACGCGGCCCTCCAGCGAGGTGGCGACGCGGCGGATCTCGCCCTGGCCCGGCAGGAACGCCAGGACCGAGCCCGGATCGGCCCGGAGCGCACGCAGGATCGCGTCCGCCATCGCATCCTCGATCCGGCGGTTGGGATCGCGGTCGGCGTAGCGGGTCTCGACGGGGAAGGCTCGCCCATCCGAGGCGACGACGGGGGCGTCGCCGAGCAGACGCGCGACGCGGGCGCCGTCGAGGGTGGCCGACATCACCAGGATGCGCAGGTCGTCGCGCAAGGCCGCCTGCGCGTCGAGGGCGAGCGCGAGGCCGAAGTCGGCGTCGAGCGAGCGCTCGTGGAACTCGTCGAACAGCACCGCCCCGACGCCGGAGAGTTCCGGGTCGTCGAGGATCATCCGGCCGAACACGCCCTCGGTCACGACCTCGATGCGGGTGCGGCTCGAGATCTTGGAGCCGAGGCGGACGCGCAGGCCGATGGTGTCGCCGACCCGCTCGCCGAGCGTGCCGGCCATGCGCTCGGCCGCCGCGCGGGCGGCGAGGCGGCGCGGCTCGAGCAGGATGATCTTGGCGGTTCCGAGCCAGGACGCCTGCAACAGGTCGAGGGGCACTCGCGTGGTCTTGCCGGCGCCCGGCGGCGCGACGAGGACGGCCGCGTTCGATCGGGCCAGCGCCGCACGCAGGTCGGGCAGCGCCGCATCGATCGGCAAGGAGCTGTGCGGCAAGGGGCTGCGCGCGAGGGCGTCGTTCGGGCGGGGCGCGGAGGATGGGGTCGCCGACGCCGCGACCGTATCAGCGGGGCGCTCGGACGCCATGACGATTCAACTCCTCGAACAATCCCAACTCCGGCAAGAAATAAATCCCCCGCCGACGGCATGATTTCACAGCCGGTGGCCGGAACCACGCGCCGTCCATGAACTTGTAGGCCCGCAGCGCACGAGCGCGGAACTGGAGAATCCTTGGATGACGCGTCTTTCTTTGACCCTCGCGACCGGCCTGCTCCTCGGTGGCCTCGGGCTCGGGTCGATCTCGGCCTCCGCCGCACCCGCGATGCCGCAGGCCGGCGTCGTCGCCGAGAGCACGACGGACGCCGTCGCCTACCGTCGCCACTACCGCCACCACCACTCCACGAAGGCCGAGCGCATGATGCGCCGCCGCAACACCATGCGCCACGGCAATCCGAACGCACGCAACCCGGCGATGCGTGGCTACCAGCAGAACCTCGGCGACACCGTCGGCGGCCCGCGCTACTGATCCGTCGCACGTCCCGACCACTCGACCTGAAGCCGGCGCCGCGTGGCGCCGGCTTTTTCCTGCCGCGAATTGGGGTACGCGCACGCGTGCCTTCTCCCCAGCGATCGGAGGAGCCCGCGCTGATCAAACACGGGCGGGTCTGCTAAGAGCGCTGCCATGGCCCGCAGCTCCGCCCGAAACCTCGCCGACGCCGCCGGATCCGGCACCGCGGAGGTCGCAGGCCCGACGCCGATGATGGCGCAGTACATCGAGATCAAGGCCGCCAACCCGGACTGCCTGCTGTTCTACCGGATGGGCGACTTCTACGAGCTGTTCTTTTCCGACGCCGAGACGGCCTCGCGGGCGCTCGGCATCGTCCTGACCAAGCGCGGCAAGCACGGCGGCGCCGACATCCCGATGTGCGGCGTGCCGGTGGAGCGCGCCGACGACTACCTCAGCCGCCTGATCGGGCTCGGCCACCGGGTCGCGGTCTGCGAGCAGACCGAGGACCCGGCCGAGGCCAAGCGGCGGGGGCCGAAATCCGTGGTCCGCCGCGAGGTCGTGCGGCTGGTCACCCCCGGCACCATCACAGAGGACCGCCTGCTCGATCCCGGCAGCGCCAACCTGCTGCTGGCGATCGGCCGTCGCAAGGTCTCGGACGCGGCCTTCGCATACGGGCTCGCGGCGATCGACATCTCCACCGGGCGGTTCGCCCTGAGCGAGGTTCCGGGCGCCGACCTCGCCGGCGCGATCGCCCGCCACGACCCGCGCGAGATCGTGCTGTCGGACGCGATTCACGCCGACCCGGCGCTCGCCCGCCTTTGGGCGGAGACGCGGGCGGCCGTGGTCCCCCTGGCCCAGGCGGAGCTGGAGCCGGCCTCGGCCGAGCGCCGCCTCCGCGAGCAGTACGGCGTCGCGACGCTCGACGGCTTCGGCACCTTCACCCGCGCCGAGATCGCCGCCGCCGGCGCAGCCCTGCTCTACGTCGCGCGAACCCAGCTCGCCGCCCGCGCGCCGCTCTGCGTGCCGACCCGCGAGGAGGCCGGGACCACGCTGGCGATCGACGCGGCGACGCGGGCCAACCTCGAACTCACCCGAACGCTCTCGGGCGAGCGGGTCGGCAGCCTCCTCGACGCGATCGACCGGACCGTCTCGGCCAACGGCGCGCGGCTGCTGGCCGAGCACCTCGCCGGACCGCTCACTGAGCTGGCCGCGATCGCGCGGCGGCACGATGCGGTGGCGCGGCTCGTGGAGGACCGCGCCCTGCGCGCCGCCCTGCGCGACGCGCTCGCCCGCGCCCCCGACCTCGCCCGCGCGCTTTCGCGCACCGGCCTCGGCCGGGCCGGCCCGCGCGACCTCGCCGCGATCCGCGACGGGCTCGACGTGGCGCTGGCGCTCGGCGCACGCCTCGCGGACGGGACGGACCTGCCGGACGACCTGGCGCGGCTGGCGAAGATCCTCGCCCGCGCCGACCGCGACCTCGTCGAGACGCTGCGCGCCAGCTTGGCCGACGAGCTGCCGCTGAACCGGCGCGACGGCGGCTACGTCCGCGTCGGCTACCATCCGGAGATCGACGAGGCGCGCCTCCTCGGCAGCGACTCGCGCAAGGTCGTGGCGGCGCTCCAGGCGCGCTATGCCGAGGAGACCGGCTGCCGCACCCTGCGGATCAAGCATAACGGCCTGCTCGGCTACTTCATCGAGGTGCCGCAATCGGTCGGCGAGGCCTGCCTGAAGGGGCTGATGCGCGACTTCGTGCATCGACAGACCATGATCGACGCCATGCGCTTCACCAGCGTCGAGCTCGGCGCGCTGGAGCAGAAGATTTTTGGGGCGGCCGACCGCGCGCTCGCACTGGAAGCGTCGGTGTTCGACGACCTCTCGGCCCGCATCGTCGCGCAAGCGGAGGCGATCGGCGGCATCGCCGAGGCGTTGGCTGCGCTCGACGTGGCCGCGAGCCACGCCGAGCTCGCGGTCGAGCTGGACTGGTGCCGGCCCCAGGTCGACGCGTCGATGAGCTTCGTCATCGCGGAGGGCCGTCACCCGGTGGTCGAGGCGGCCCTGCGCAAGTCCGGGACAGCCTTCATCGCCAACGATTGCGACCTCTCGGGGGAGGGGCGCGGCCGCATCCGGCTGATCACCGGCCCGAACATGGGCGGCAAGTCGACCTATCTCCGCCAGAACGCCCTGATCGCGGTGCTCGCGCAGGTCGGCGCCTTCGTACCGGCGCGCGAAGCCCGGATCGGCCGCGTCGACCGGCTGTTCTCCCGCGTCGGCGCCGCCGACGACCTCGCCCGCGGGCAGTCGACCTTCATGGTCGAGATGGTCGAGACCGCCGCGATCCTCAACCAGGCGACACGGCACTCTTTGGTGATCCTGGACGAGATCGGGCGAGGGACCGCGACCTATGACGGGCTCTCGATCGCCTGGGCCTGCCTCGAGCACCTGCACGAGGCGAACGCCTGCCGCTCGCTGTTCGCCACGCATTTCCACGAGCTGACCGCCCTCGGCCAGCGCCTGGCGCGGCTCGACAACGCCACCTTGAAGGTCGCCGAGCACCGCGACGGCGTCGTGTTCCTGCACGAGGTCGTACCGGGGGTGGCCGAGCGCAGCTACGGGCTGCAGGTGGCGCGCATCGCCGGCCTCCCGAGCGCCGTCGTCGCGCGGGCCGGCGCGATCCTGAAGGGGCTGGAGAAGGCCGAGCGCGAGCGCCCAAGCCGCCCGCGCATCGACGACCTGCCGTTATTCGCGAGCCTTGCGCCGCCGCCGCTTCCGGAACCGGCGATCGAGGCGGACGACAGGCTCGGCCTCCTGCTCGATGCGATCGACCCGGATGCGTTGACGCCGCGGGAGGCGATGGAGGCGCTCTATCGGCTCAAGCGCGAACGCGCGGCCGGCTGAGGCGCACTTACTCGGGTGCGCGACAGAAACCGTCCGGGCAGGGCGGGGCCGGGACACGCCCGGCGCGGCAGCCGGCGACATAGTCCAGGGTGCTCGCTACGACCCGCTCGGAATAGGGCTTGGCGATCACACCGAAGGCGCCGGCGAAATCGTCGGGGATACGCTTGGCGTTGGCGGTCATGAACACCACCGTCGTGCGCGGGTCGGCGCTGAGCGCCCGGGCGACGTCGACGCCGGTCGGCCCGTCGACGAGATGGATGTCCACCAGCGCCACGTCCGGCGCGGTAGACAGCCCCAGCGCGATCGCCTCGGCTGAGCTCGCCGCGATCCCGACCGTGACGTAGCCGAGGTCGTCGAGCAAGAATTCCAGTTCGAGGGCGATCAGCGCCTCGTCCTCGACCACGAGGATGCGCAGGGCCGGTTCGATCACGCGTCCTCCGCCAGCGGAATCGCGATCTCGACCACGGTGCCGGGTCCGCGGTCGCGCCACGTGATCGTGCCGCGCAGCTGCCGCACCACCATCTCGACGAGGTTCCGGCCGAAGCCTGCCGGGTTGACCGGGCCGGCGTCGATCCCGACGCCGTCATCCTCGATCATCAGGTGCATGCCAGTCTCGGTGCGTCGCGCGGTGATACCGATGCGGCCGACCCGGTTCTGCGGGAACGCGTGCCGGACGGCGTTGCTCGCCAACTCGTGGATCATCAGCGCGAGCGGCGCGGCCATGGCGGCGGAGACCGCGATCGAATCGATCCGCGCCTCGACCTTGGTGCGCTCGGCATCGAGCCCGGCGTTGAAGTCCGACAGGAAGTCGTCGGTGAAGTCCGACAGGTTGAATTTGGTGACGTCGCCGGCCGAGTAGAGCATCCGGTGCGCGGTCGAGAGCGCGCCGATGCGCTCGGCCATGCCGGAGAGCGCGTCGCGCGCCTCGCCCTCGGGCGTGCGCCGTGCCTTCAGCAGCATCAAGGACGAAATGACCTGTAGGTTGTTCTTGACCCGGTGATCGACCTCGTGAAGCAGCGCGGTCTTTTGCTCGAGGGCGGCCTGCAGGTCGGCGGTACGCTGTCCGACCTGGCGCTCCAACTCGTCGTTGGTGCCGCGCATCGCCTGCTCGACCGACCGCTTGTCGGTCATGTCGGCCTGCGCGGCGAAGAAGAATGTCACCCGCCCGTCGGCGTTCCGCACCGGGTTGACGGTCATGCTGTTCCAGAAGGCCGTGCCGTCCTTGCGATAGTTCAGCAGCTCGCACTCGATCGGCTCCGCCGCATCGAGCGCGGCGCGCAGGCGCGCGACCTCGGAGCGGTCGGTGCCCGCTCCCTGCAGCATCCGGCAATTGCGCCCCAGCAGCTCGTCGCGGCCGTACCCGGTGAGATTTAGGAACGCCTCGTTGACCCAAACGATCGGATTGTTGTCGTGGGCCGCGTTCGTGAGCAGCATCGGTGTCGGGCTCGAATCGAACGCCCGCGCGAACGTCGCCGGAGCGAGCGGGTAATCCGCCTGGTCGCTGGTCTCCATCATCCTGTAACCGATCGGTACGCGAGGAGCCTTGATGCATCGAGAGCCGCCTCGCTGGGCCCGCGCGGACGGACGGTGCGAGGAGAGCGGCTACGCTCGCCTCATCCGAACAGACCCGCGGGAGCAAGGTTCCCGATCGCCCGCGCTTGTACCCAAGCAAATGTGCGATGTCGCGTTAAGCCGACATCGACCATGATCCGTCCGCCGCCCCGCGCCCGGACGTTCCGCGACGCGTGGGCCGGCGCAAGGCTGCCACGATTCTTGCGGATCAAGGCTCATAGGCGTCAAGGAGTTCCCATCGCATGGCCACGGACACCGCACCGGACAAGCTCGCGCGACGGCTGCGGGCCCGCGACCTCGTCGAGGATCGGCGCATCGTCCTCATGCTGGCGCTCGGGTTCTCCTCCGGGCTGCCGCTGCTCCTGGTGCTCGGGACCTTCACCCTGCGGCTCGCCTTCTCAGACATCGACGTCAAGGCGATCGGCCTGTTCAGCTACGTGGCGCTGCCGTACTCCCTGAAGTTCCTCTGGGCGCCGCTGATCGACCGGATCGACGTGCCGGTGCTGAGTGCCCGCCTCGGCCGCCGCCGCGCCTGGATGGTGACGACCCAGGTGGCGGTGGCGATCTGCCTCGTGCTGATGGCCTTCGCCGACCCGAAGACGAGCCTCGCGCTGCTCGGGCTCGGCGCCTTCCTCGTCGCCTTCTGCGCCGCGACCCAGGACGTGGTCGTCGACGGCTGGCGCATCGACGCCGCCGGCACCGACTTCCAGGGCATCCTCGCGGCGACCTCGAACCTCGGCTACCGCCTCGGCCTGATCACGGCGGGCGCCGGCGCCCTCTTCCTCGCCTCCGACAAGGGCTGGACCTTCGCGTACCTGACGATGGCGGCGCTGATGCTCGTCGGCCTGGTCGCGGCCCTCCTCGCCCCCGCCTTCGACCGCGGCCGGCCCGAGGTCGCGACCGTCGATGCCGCGGCGACCGCCGCGACGCCGAAGGCGGCCGGGACGCGGCTGTGGTCGGTCCGCCAGGCCGTCCTCGAGCCCCTGGTCGAGCTCCGCGAACGGATGGGGCCGGCCCTGTGGGGCGTGCTGGTCCTCGTGGCGCTCTACCGCATGCCGGATTTCGTCTCCGGCGTGATGGCGAGCCCGCTGTACCGGACGCTGGGGTTCGACCTGAAGGAGATCGCCACCGTCACCAAGCTCTACGGCATCTGGGTCGGCATCGCCGGCGGCTTCGCGGGCGGCTGGGCGATGGCGCGGTTCGGGATGTTCCCAACGCTGCTCGCCGGCGCCTTCCTCGCCGCCGCCTCGCACCTCTCCTTCGCCTGGCTGTCGACCGGCGGGCCGGAGGTCTGGCGGCTGACGGTGGCGATCTCGATCGAGAACTTCTGCGGCTCCTTCGCCGGCATCGCGCTGATCGCCTACATGTCGAGCCTGACCACCCCGGGCTACGCGGCGACGCAGTACGCGCTGTTCTCGTCCCTCTACGCGCTACCGGGCAAGCTCGTCGCGGGCACCGCGGGCTACATCGTCGCCGCGTTCGGCTACCCGACCTTCTTCGTCATGACCTCGGCTGTCGGCATCCCGGTGGTGCTGCTCTGCCTCGCCGTCGGCCGGACCCCGAGCCGGCGGCATGCACCCGTCGTTCTCAACAGTGCGGCGACACCCACCGCGGCGGGGGACGGGAACCCTCCGGTCTCCGTCCCGCTTCCTACCGGTTCGCCGGGGGTGCCCTTGAGAACCCGGGCGTGAGGAGAAAAGCATGAGCGACATCGCGCTGACCGGTGAGGTCCTTCCGGCCGCCACCGAGTCCATCGAGCGTCCCTTGAGCGAGGCGGACCTCGCGGCGTTGCGCCGGTCCGTTCGCGCACTGGAGCAGCCGGGCCTCGCCGCGAGGCTCTCGGCCGCGGCCGGCGCCCCCCTCGACATGATCGGCCGGTCGCTCCCGGCCCCCGTGACCGAGGCCGTCGGACGCTCGACCGAGGCCGCGATGCGGGGCGCCCTGCGGGTCGCCCTGAAGACGCTGCCGAAGGTCGCGGTCGCGCCGGCCGCCGGCACCGCGGTCGAGGGCGTCGCCGCGAAGGCCGAGGGGGGCCTCGGCGGGCTGCTCGGCAGCCTGACCGGATCGAGCACCTTCAACCACAAGGCCCTGGCGGCGTTGTCGGGGGCGTTCGGCGGCGCCTTCGGCCTCGCGACGCTCGCCGTCGAGCTGCCGGTCTCGACCACCCTGATGCTGCGCTCGATCGCCGAGATCGCGCGGGAGGAGGGCGAGGACCTCGACGACCCGGAGGGCGCGCTCGCCTGCGTCCAGGTCTTCGCACTCGGCGGAAAGACCGGTTCGGCGGCCGGGGGCGCGGGCGCCGACGGCACGGGGCTGGCCGAGAGCGGCTACTTCGCCGTGCGCGCCGCCCTCGCCAAGACGATGGCCGAGGCCGCCCGCTACGCCGGGAGCAAGACCCTGCTCGACCAGTCCGCCCCGGCGCTGATCCGCTTCACCGCCCAGATCGCGGCGCGCTTCGGCATCGTGGTCTCGCAGAAGGTCGCCGCGCAGGCGGTGCCGGTGCTGGGCGCGTTCGGAGGGGCAGCGGTCAACACCGCCTTCATGGGCCATTTCCAGTCGATGGCGCGTGCCCACTTCACCGTCCGGCGCCTGGAGCGCACCTACGGGCCGGCGACCGTGCGCGCAGCCTACGAGGTGGAGAAGGCTACGCTCGGCGTCGCATGACGCGCCGGACGCGCCTATTCTTCACCGCGGATCGCTGAGGACCAGGGAGGCGAACGCTGCTCGGGAACGCGGAGATGATCGGCCGCCTGGCGCTGGCGGCCCTGCTCGGCAGCGTCATCGGGCTCGAGCGCGAGCGCCTGCTCTGGGCGGCGGGCCTGCGCACGCACATGCTGGTCTGCGTCGGATCCTGTCTGATCATGCTGGTCTCGAACTACGGCTTCGCCGACGCGCTCGGGGCGAAGAACGTCGTCCTCGATCCCTCGCGTGTCGCGGCGCAGGTCGTCTCCGGCATCGGATTCCTCGGTGCGGGCACGATCCTGCTACGCGGCGAGGTGGTGAAGGGTCTGACCACCGCCGCGAGCCTGTGGGCGGTGGCGGCGATCGGCCTCGCCATCGGCGGCGGGCTCTACGTCCCGGCGGTGGCGACCACGACCTTCGTCATCGCGATCCTGGCGGGGGTGAAACCGCTGGAGGAGCGCTGGCGCGACCGGATGCAGACGCGGACGCTTCGCATCGTCGCCAAGCGGGGGACGCTTTCAATCGACACCCTGCACGTCGCGACCGGGGAACGTGCCTCGCGGGTGCGCCAGTTCACGGCGCGCACCGCCGAAGACCCCGCCCTCGACGAGATCGAGGTGGCGTTCGTGCGCCTGTCGGCCACCAGCGTCGAGGCGATCGCCGCGACGCTGCGGGCGAACCCCGACGTCGTCAGCGTCGAGACGGTGCAGCGCTAAAGCATTTCTAAGCGCGGTGGATGCCAGCTCGCGCGAAGAAGATGCGACCACACAGCAGGTTGGGCCGTTTTTCGTGATCCAGAGATCACGGAAAACGGCTTAGGCGGTCGCCGTCACGCCTTCCTGAGGCCGAACCAGCCGGCGAGGCCTGATTTGGGTGCAGGCTCGCCGTCGAGGAACATCCGGTAGGCCGGGTTGTCGGTCTCGTCGAAGCAGGGGAAGCCGAGCGCCCCGACCGCCGCGTCGAAATTTTCGCGCGCGCCCGGCGGCACGGCGATGCCCGCCAGCACCCGGCCGTAGTCGGCGCCGTGGTTGCGGTAGTGGAACAGGGTGATGTTGAAGCCCTCGCCCAGCGCATCGAGGAACTTCAGCAGCGCGCCCGGCCGCTCCGGGAACTGGAAGCGGTAGAGCCGCTCGTGCGCGAGGCCCGAGGCGCGGCCGCCGACCATGTAGCGGACATGGACCTTAGCCATCTCGTTGTCGCTCATGTCGTGGACGTCGTAGCCGTCGGCGACGAGCCCGGCGATCAGGTCGCGCTTCTCGGGCCGTCCGCCCGGCAGGTTGATGCCCACGAAGATGCGCGCCTGCGTGCCCGGCGCGTAGCGGTAGTTGAACTCGGTGATCGCCCGCGGCCCCAAGGCCGTGATGAAGGCCCGGTAGGCGCCGGGCTTCTCCGGGATGGTGACGCCAAGCAGGACCTCCCGCTCCTCGCCGAGCTCGGCCCGCTCGGCGATGTGGCGCAGCCGGTCGAAGTTCAGGTTCGCCCCCGACGAGATCGCCACGAGCGGGCCGTCCGAGCCGTCACCCTTCGCCGTGCGCTCGGCGTAGAGCTTGGCGCCCGCGAGCGCGAGGGCGCCCGACGGCTCGGAGACCGCGCGGGTGTCGTCGAAGATGTCCTTGACCGCCGCGCACATGGCGTCGGTGTCGACGGTGATGACCTCGTCGAGGTGCTGGCGGCACAGGCGGAACGTCTCGGCGCCGGCCTGGCGCACGGCGACGCCGTCGGCGAACAGGCCGACCGTCGGCAGCAGGACGAGCTCGCCGGCCTTCAGGGCCGCGGCCATGCAGGCGGCGTCGTCCGGCTCGACGCCGATCACCTTGGTCTCGGGCCGCAGGTACTTCACGAAGGTCGCGATCCCGGCCGCCAAGCCGCCACCGCCGACGGGCACGAAGATCGCCTCGATCGGCCCGGTATGCTGCTGCAGGATTTCCATGCCGATCGTGCCCTGTCCGGCGATCACGTCCGGGTCGTCGAAGGGGTGGAGGAAGGTGAGATCCTGCTCGGTCTCGATGCGCCGCGCCTCGGTCAAAGCCTCGTCGAAAGCGTCGCCGTGCAGGATCACCTCGGCACCCCGCGCCCGGCAGGCGTCGACCTTGATCGCCGGCGTCGTGCGCGGCATCACGATCACCGCCCGCACCTTCAGGCGCGCGGCCGCCAGCGCCACGCCCTGAGCGTGGTTGCCGGCCGAGGCGCAGACCACGCCGCGGGCGAGCTGCTCGGGCGAGAGCGCCGACATCTTGTTGTAGGCGCCGCGCAGCTTGAACGAGAAGACCGGCTGCAGGTCCTCGCGCTTCAGCAGCACCGGCCGCCCGAGACGCGCGGTGAGCCGCGGCATCGGATCGAGCGGGCTCTCGATCGCCACGTCGTAGACGCGCGCCGTGAGGATCTTGCGGATGTAGTCGGGCGCCGGTTCGGCCGGGTGCGGGGCGGGTTTCACGGTGTCGGACATGTGGCCGGCAATAGCGGCTTGCGGCGCAAGATGCGAGCGGGCGAAGGCGCGCGGCTCGGCCGAGGCCCGCGATGCCCGCGATGCCCGACCGGCCTACGGCCCCCATGTGAACGTGCAAGCCCCGCGACCGTCAGAGCACGAGGCCCTCGTCGAGGAGGTCGGGATCGAGCGGGCTGAGGAAGTAGGCGCCGATTCCGTTGCGGAAGCTGTGCGCCACCACCGCCTCGGTGGCGCCGAGGCGGACCTTGGCGCCGACCGCGACCGGGGCCGCGAGGTAGACATCCGCCCGCGCGATGGAGACCTCGGCGAGGCGGCCCTTGAGGACGGTGCCGTCGGCCAGGGCCACCGCCACCTCGGTGCGTCGCGGGACGATCCGCGGCGAGGTTCCGTGGCGGTCGAGCCGGCGGCTCTGGCGTCCCGCGAGCTCGACGAGGGTGCGGGCGATGGCGGTGTTGTGCTGGCGCCCGGGAGCCGGCTTCACCGTGAAGGCCCGCTCGGCCGTGTGGGCGACGCGGACTTCGAGGGTACCGACGAGGCCGATGCTGCAGGTCAGGTGCTCGCCCGGGTTCGGGATGATCGCGGAGCGGAAGCGGATGCCGTCGGCCCCGAGGCGACAGGTCACCGCGTAGAAATCCGGACGGGTCCGGCTCCAGAACAGCGACGGCAGGATCACCGCGTGCCGGGAGGATTGTTTTCTTGCGTGGGCAAGCGAGGCTTTCATGCAGCCTCGGGATAAGACGGCGGTCTTTACGGGAGTGCTGCGGAAATCCTATCAAATCGCGCGAATCGCGCGTTTCGGGAAAGGATGCCTGTGCGTGGGGCCAGCGCGTCAGAAGCGATCAAAGAGGGCCGCGATCCAGATCAGGGCGGCGAGCGCCTGCGCCGAGAACGTCCCGGCCGAGGCGAGGTCCTTCACGATGCCGATGCGCGGGTGCCGGCCGGGGTGGAGGTGGTCGCACAGCTTCTCGATCGCGGTATTCAGGAACTCCGCCGCGAGCATCAGCAGGAGCGTCGCCATCAGGGCGACGCGGACCCAGAGGTTCGTGCCGAGCGCCAGCGCCGCCGGCACGCCCACGACGAGCAGCGCGAGCTCGAGCCGCACGGCGCGCTCGGTGCGGGCGCCGTGGACGAGCCCGCGCCATGAATTCAGGAACGCGAGCCAGAGCGCGTGCATTCACGCCGCCTCATCCATTCACGCGGGCTCCTGCGGCACCGCGCGGGCGATCCACTTGGCGAGCAGCGGGCCGGTGATCAGCACCACGAACAGCCGTAGCGTCTGAACCGCGAGCACGAACGACACGTCGACCTTCGAGCCGACCGCGATGATCGCCACCGAATCGAGGCCCCCGGGGCTGGTCGCGAGGAAGGCGGTGAGGAAGTCGATCGCCAGCAGGTGCGTCAGCCCGAGCGCCCAGCCGGCACAGAGCAGGATGACGGCGAGCGTCGCCACCAGGATGCCGGGCAGCGCGTGCAGCGTCGCGCGCAGGGTCTCGCGGGTGAAGCGCAGGCCGACGTACCAGCCGATCGTCGCGTAGGCGAGTTCCAGGATCGGCAGCGGCAGGCTGATGCTGGCGACACCGGTGGCATGGAGGGCGGCGCCGAGCAGCATCGGCCCGATCAAGGCGCCCGCGGCCAGGCGCAGCCAGAGGGCGACGCCGGCGCCGACGGCCGCGACCGCGAGGGTGACCAGCACCGGCAGGAATGTCGCCGCCTCGGCGGCGGCCGGCGGCGGCCCAGCCGTCGCCGAATCGGTGAGCAGCCGCGCCACGAGGGAGGCCGAGAGCACGACGGCGGCGACGCGCACGTATTGCATGAAGGCGACGAGGCGCGGATCGGAGCCGTATTCCTCGGCCATCGCCACCATCGCCGCCGCCCCGCCCGGCGAGGAGCCCCAGGCGGCGGTGGTCCCGGGCAGCACCCGCAGGCGCGTCAGGATCAGCCCGACGAGCGCGCCGGCCAGCACCGTGACGCCGACCACGAGCAGGATCAGGGGGCCGTCGGCGATCAGGGTCTTGGTGATCTCCGCGGTGATGGCGTGGGCCACCATGCAGCCGATCATCGCCTGGGCGGCCTGGAAGGCGGGCTTCGGCATCCGCAGCGGCGCCCCGCGCACCCCGAAAACGATCGCGGCGACCATAGGCCCGAGCAGGAGCGCGGCCGGGAACTGCGCCAGCTTCAGGCCGAAGCCGAGCAGGGCCGAGGCGGCGATCAGCGCCGCCCAGAGGGCGATGGTCCGTGTGGGAAAAGGCAAGGCGATGCGTCGGTTCGATCGATCGCATGGCGGAGACGCGACCCTGGCGCCGCGCTACACCCTGCCGCCCACCCTGTCACGCGGGCCGACGCACAACCCAGCCCTGTGCGAGTCGCCCTCGTCCGGGTGCCGTCACCCGGCGTCGATGGTCGCGTCGCGGCAGGCGGCGGTGCCGGCCGGAGCCTGGGCGCGGAAGAAGGCGGCCAGCGCGGCGAGGCCCGGCGCCCGCGGGTCGCTCGCCCGCCAGGCGAGCGCGATGGTCCGGCCCGGCCCGTCGGTGTCGAAGCCGCGGATCACGGTGAGCCCGCTCGGATCGGGGCCGGAGGGGACCGCCAGCGCCGGAAGCAGGGTGTAGCCGGCGCCCGCCGCCACCATCGAGCGCAGCGTCTCCAGGCTGGTGGCGTGGCGCCCGGCGGCGCTGCCGGCACCGCAGGCGGCGATCGCCTGGTCGCGCAGGCAGTTGCCCTCGTCCAGCAGCAGCAGGTCCGGCCCGGCGATGTCGGCTGCGCGCAGCGCCCCCCCTTGCGCCAGCGCGTGGTCGGCCGGGCAGGCGAGGCGGAACGGCTCGACGAAGAGCGGCGAGACGGTGAGCCCCGAGGCGGGCAGGGGCAGCGACACCAGCGCGGCGTCGACCCGCCCGTCGCGCAGGGAGGCGAGGATGTCGGCGGTGCGGCCCTCGCTGAGGGCGAGCGTCAGCATCGGGAATTCCTGGCGCAACATGCGCAGCACCAGCGGGAAGAGATACGGCCCCAGCGTCTGGATCGCCGCGAGGACGAGGCGGCCGGTGAGGGGCGCGCCGCGGCCCTCGCTCGCCAGCGCGAGCAGGCGTTGCGCCTCGGCCAACACAGCGCGGGCCTGCCGCACGATGATCTGGCCCGGCGCCGTCATCAGCACGCGGCGGTTGGAGCGCTCGAACAGGACCAGGCCGAGCGCACCTTCGAGCTTGCGCACCTGCACGCTGAGCGTCGGCTGGCTGACGTTGCAGCGTTCCGCCGCCCGGCCGAAATGCCCCTCGTCGGCGATGGCGACGACATATTCGAGATCGCGGAGCGAAAGGCCGGCGGTGTTCATAGGCTGCGTCTATCACAGCCTTTCAGACGATGCATTGGTCAACCGGTCGCAGGAGGCGCATAAGGGGAGCCCGGAACGATTCCAGGAAACGGCGCGCCCCTCGCTGAAGGGCGCCGGCGCCGGCCCTCGGACTTCGTCGCCACCACGGAGAGATCTTTCGCATGA
Organism: Methylobacterium sp. WL8; assembly: GCF_008040045.1. Classification (NCBI taxonomy): domain Bacteria; kingdom Pseudomonadati; phylum Pseudomonadota; class Alphaproteobacteria; order Hyphomicrobiales; family Methylobacteriaceae; genus Methylobacterium; species Methylobacterium sp. WL8. Next base: position 33,777 of record NZ_VRVF01000015.1, read on the forward strand.
GCGATCAACGCCCGATCCTGACGACCCGCCAGGGCCACCCGGTCCGCGACAACCAGAGCACCCGCACGGTGGGCGAGCGGGGTCCCGCGACGCTCGAGAACTACCAGTTCATCGAGAAGATCACCCATTTCGACCGCGAGCGGATCCCGGAGCGCGTGGTGCATGCCCGCGGCGCCGGCGCGCACGGGTACTTCGAGGCCTACGGCAAGATCGGTAACGAGCCGGCCTCCAAGTACACCCGCGCCCGCGTCCTCAACGAGACCGGCGTGAAGACGCCGATGTTCGTGCGCTTCTCCACCGTGGCCGGCGCCAAGGAGAGCCCTGAGACCGAGCGCGACCCGCGCGGCTTCGCGGTGAAGTTCAAGACCGTCGACGGCAACTGGGACCTCGTTGGCAACAACCTCAAGGTCTTCTTCATCCGCGACGCGATCAAGTTCCCCGACATGATCCACGCGTTCAAGCCGGACCCGGTGACGAACCGCCAGGAGGCGTGGCGCTTCTTCGACTTCGTGGCCCAACACCCCGAAGCCATCCACATGGTCACGCACCTGAAGTCGCCCTGGGGCATCCCTGCGAACTACCGTGAGATGGAAGGCTCGGGCGTCAACACCTACAAGCTGGTCAACGACCAGGGCGAGGCCGTGCTCTGCAAGTTCCACTGGGAGCCCAAGCAGGGCATCCGCAACCTGACCTCGGCCCAGGCGTCCGAGATCCAGGGCAAGGATGTCGGCCACGCGACGCGCGACCTCTACGACAACATCAAGGCCGGCAACTTCCCCGAGTGGGAGTTCTGCGTGCAGATCATGCCGGACGGCCCGAACGAGCACCTGTCGTTCGATCCGCTCGACGACACGAAGCTGTGGCCGGTCGAGGACTTCCCGCTGCTGCCCGTCGGCCGGATGGTGCTGGACCGCGTGCCGGACAACTTCTTCGCCGAGGTCGAGCAGTCGGCCTTCGGCACGGGCGTGCTCGTCGATGGCATCGACTTCTCGGACGACAAGATGCTCCAGGGGCGTACGCTGTCGTACTCGGACACGCAGCGCTACCGCGTCGGCGCCAACTACCTGCAGCTGCCGATCAACGCGCCGCAGCCCGGCGTGAAGGTCTACTCGAACCAGCGCGACGGGCAGATGACCTACGGCGTCGACGGCACCGGCCCGAACAAGCACATCAACTACGAGCCCTCGACGCTCGCCGAGGGCCTGCGCGAGGCCCCGAAGCCGGCGAAGGACTACCACCAGCCGGTGCAGGGCAACCTCGGCCGCTACCAGACCTCGCGCACCGAGGACGACTACACCCAAGCCGGCGTGCGCTACCGTTCGTTCCAGGATTGGGAGCGCGACGACCTGATCGCCAACCTCGTCGGCGACATGAAGCAGTGCCCGGAAGCCATCCAGCTGCGGATGGTCTGGCACTTCTCGCATGCCGACGCCGATTACGGCCGCCGGGTCGCGGAAGGCGCCGGGATCGACCTCGCCAAGGCGCTGGCGCTGGCGCCGCTGCCGGGCCGCGCCGCCCCGGGCAAGCGCCTGACGCCCGAGACCTACACCGACGGTTCGCAGGCCCACCAGATCGCGGCCGAGTAAGCCGACCGCGGGAGCGATCCCGACGGCACCATCAGCCTCGCGCGGTCGAAGGACCGCGCGGGGCTCTTTATTGGGTAGGGCGCCCGGCCGGCGCCGCGGCGTTCCCTCCACCCGCGAAACGGTCTAAACGGCCGCTCCCGCGCCCCACGCGGTTCGGCCCTCGATCGCTTACCTGCCGCGTACGCAGGAGTGAGCCCGGAGATTTCCAGCGATGCCCATCCTCACGTTCCCCGACGGCAACACCCGCGCCTACGACGAGGCCGTGACCGGACGGGCCGTCGTCGAGGGCATCGCGAAATCGCTGGCCAAGCGCACCGTGGCGATGGCGCTCGACGGCGTCGTCTCCGACCTCTCCGACACGATCGAGCGTGACGCGCGCATCGAGTTCCTCGACCGCACCGACCCGCGGGCGCTGGAGCTGATCCGCCACGACTGCGCCCACGTGCTGGCGGAGGCGGTGCAGGCGCTGTGGCCGGGCACGCAGGTCACGATCGGCCCCGTGATCGAGAACGGCTTCTACTACGACTTCTCCCGCGACACGCCGTTCACGCCGGAGGACTTCCCGGCGATCGAGGCGAAGATGCGCGAGATCATGGGCCGGGACGCGCCCTTCACCAAGGAGGTCTGGAAGCGCGACGACATCCGCAAGGTGTTCGCCGACCGCGGCGAGGCCTACAAGGTCGAGTTGGTCGATGCGATCCCGCCCGGCGAAGACCTGAAGGTCTACCGGCAGGGCGACTGGTTCGACCTGTGCCGCGGCCCGCACATGACCTCGACGGGCAAGGTCGGCACCGCCTTCAAGCTGATGAAGGTCGCCGGCGCCTACTGGCGCGGCAATTCCGACAACCCGATGCTGACCCGCATCTACGGTACCGCCTGGGCCACGAAGGAAGACCTCGACGCCTACCTGCACCGGCTGGAGGAGGCCGAACGCCGCGACCACCGCCGGCTCGGCCGGGAGATGGACCTGTTCCACTTCCAGGAGGAGGGGCCGGGCGTGGTGTTCTGGCACGCCAAGGGCTGGACGATCTTCCAAGAGCTGATCGCCTACATGCGCCGCCGCCTCAAGGGCGACTACAGCGAGGTGAACGCGCCGCAGATCCTCGACAAGGCCCTGTGGGAGACCTCCGGCCATTGGGGCTGGTACCGGGAGAACATGTTCGCGGCCCAATCCGCGGGCGACGAGGCCGAGGACAAGCGCTGGTTCGCGCTCAAGCCCATGAACTGCCCCGGCCACGTCCAGATCTTCAAGCACGGCCTGAAGAGCTACCGCGATCTGCCTCTGCGCATGGCGGAATTCGGCGTGGTCCATCGCTACGAGCCGTCCGGCGCGATGCACGGCCTGATGCGGGTGCGCGGCTTCACCCAGGACGACGCGCACATCTTCTGCACCGAGGACCAGCTCGCCGACGAGTGCCTGACGATCAACGACCTGATCCTCTCGACCTACGCCGACTTCGGCTTCGACCAGATCGTGGTGAAGCTTTCGACCCGGCCCGAGAAGCGCGTCGGCTCGGACGCCCTGTGGGACCATGCGGAAGAGGTGATGACCCGTGTGCTGGCGCAGATCGAGGCGCAATCGGGCGGCCGCATCCGCACCGAGGTGAACCCGGGCGAGGGAGCCTTCTACGGGCCGAAGTTCGAGTACGTGCTGCGCGACGCCATCGGCCGCGACTGGCAGTGCGGCACCACGCAGGTGGACTTCAACTTGCCCGAGCGCTTCGGGGCGTTCTACGTCGACGCCGAGAGCCAGAAGGTGCCGCCGGTGATGGTGCACCGGGCGATCTGCGGCTCGATGGAGCGCTTCACCGGGATCCTGATCGAACACTTCGCCGGCCATTTCCCGCTCTGGCTCAGCCCCGTCCAGGTGGTGGTCGCCACCATCACCGGGGAGGCGGACGCTTACGCGCGCGACGTGGTGCGGGCGCTGACGCGCGCCGGCCTTCGGGTGGAGGCGGACCTGCGCAACGAGAAGATCAACTACAAGGTCCGCGAGCATTCGCTCGCCAAGGTGCCGGTGATCCTGGCGCTCGGGCGCCGCGAGGCCGAGGAGCGCACGGTCTCGATCCGCCGCCTCGGCAGCCAGCAGACCCGGACGCTGCCGCTCGGCGAGGCCGTGGCGAGCTTCGTCGCCGAGGCGACCTCGCCCGACCTCCGCCGGGCGGAGGCCGTCGCCGAGAGCGTGCCGAGCACCGATGCGGTGCTCGACGGGCAGCATCCGGTCGAGCCCGCGCCCTGATCGTGGAAACGAGGCCGCCTGCAAGCGGCCTCGTCTTCCTGCGAAGGCTATGACAGGATTGGCCGATGCGTGAGACCGCGATTCCCTCCGAGTCCACATCCCGATGCCTGATCGGGACTTGGCGCCGGTTCGGGCCGACCGGTCCCGCCTACGAGGTGGTTGCGACCGGATCCGTCACGACCACGGGCGACCAGCTGATGCGCGTGCGTGTCCTGGAGACGGGCGAGGAGCTGGATTACCCCCTGCGCGACATCCTCCACGATCACGACGAGGCGTGATGTTCGCCATCGCGTTCGACCTGAGCGTCGCGGAGGTGCAGGCGACCCATCCGAAAGGTGTCTCTCAGGCCTACGCCGACATCCGCTCGACACTCGCCCGGCATGGCTTCGACTGGGTTCAGGGCAGCCCCTACGTCAGCCGGATCGAGGACATGGCCGTCCTGTTCACGGCGATCATGGCCCTGAAGTCATTGCCCTGGTTCGCGCCTTCGGTCCGGGACATCCGCGCGTTCCGGGTCGAGCAGTGGTCGGACTTCACCGAGGTCGTGAAGGCCTAGCAGGCTGCTGAAAAAGTCCCGAGATGGAGAAAGACGTTCTCCTGCCGCAGGCACTCGCGGGCCGAGCCCCCACGATCGAGAACCGTCGAGACGCGAGAACCGCCCCATTCTCTAACAAATGGTGTGATTCGGAGATGATTGTTCTACCTCGCCCGACTTTTTCAGCAGCCTGCTAGAGCATTTTCTTCACGCGTGCCGGCATCCACCTCGCTTGAAGATGCTCTAAGCGCGCCTCGGCGCCCGCTCACCCCGCCTTGGCCAACACCTCGATGTCGCGGTCGAGCCCGCTCTCGACCTTGAACTCGCGGGTGTAGACCTGTCCGTCGTGACGGGCGATCAGCACGTAGTCGCCCTCCGCCAGGGTGACCTGCGGGAACGCGCCGATCGCCTCGCGGATGGTGTCGCCGCCGGGCGTCAGCACCGAGAAGGCCGTGCCGGCGAAGGCCTCGGCGCCGGGGCTGGTGACGAGCTTCAGCGTCACCGTCGCGGCCCGGTGGTTGAGGGTGGCGTCGGTGACCTTGCCGTTCTCCACCTTCAGGTCCGCGCGCTGGATCGCATTCGATTCCCCGTAGGTCGAGACCACGTGGTAGGTGCCCTCGGGCAGGCGCAGCAGCTCGCCGGCCTTGACGCCGCTGCGCACCAGCCGCCCCTCCGAGTTGGTGCCGATCGGCACGAAGACGGAGAACGAGAGCTGCGCCGGGGCGATCCGCGTGTCGCCGATCGCGCCCGACAGCTTGAGCGCGCCGGCGGCCACCCGCAGGGTGTCGGTCGCGGGCTGGCCCGACATCGCGATCTTCTTCGTGGCGCTGGCGAAGCCGTAGGTCACGGAGGCGACGTAGGCCCCCGGCGCGAGCTTGAAGGTCGGCGCCGCGTCGGTGGAGCGGGCCACGATCCCGGGCCGGACGCCGTCGGTGCGGTCCTCGTAGATCCGCCAGACAAGGCCCGAGCGCAGGGGCTGGCCGATCCCCGACAGCAGCGCGGAAAGCGACAGGGTCGCCTCGCCCTCGGGCTGGCTCGGGGGCAGGTCCGGCGTCGTGATCGAGGGCGAGGGCAGGCCGCCGCCGAGGCGGTTGCCGAAGGGGTCCGGCGACTGCGCCGCGGCTGCGAGCGGCGCGACCGCGGCCAGCAGCGCCAATCCGGGCCCGAGCCTTCGTCCGCGCATGTCGAAAAGCCTCTCTCCGCAGGCCGAAGCGGCCGACCGTCATCGTCTCGCCCGTGTGATCCTAAGACCGTGGCGAGCGCAAGGCCGCCCGGGGTCCTTGCGCTGCCCCTTGCGCTGCCCCTTGCGCCCCTTGCGCTGCCCTCCGCGCCAAGGCGCCCGACTTCCCAGGCGGTGCAGCCCGTGCGAAATCCCGGTGTGATCGCGGGACCTTCCGCACCGCCCAGCCGAGACGCCCCGATGAACGCCACCCTCGACATGCTGCGCACCCGCCGCTCCGTGCCGCCCCTGCGGATGACCGAACCGGGACCGAGCCCGGAACAGATCGACACGATCTTGACCCTGGCCTCGCGGGTGCCCGACCACGGCAAGCTCGCGCCGTGGCGCTTCATCGTGATCGCGAGCGAGGCGCGGGCGCGGATCGGGACGGTGATCGCGAACACCTACGCCTCCGACAACCCGGAGGCCGACGCGGCGCGGCTCGACCTCGAGGCGAGGCGGCTGGCCCACGCGCCGTTGGTCGTCGCGGTGGTCTCGCGGGCCGGCCCGCACGTGAAGATCCCGGAATGGGAGCAGGTCCTGTCGGCGGGCGCCGCCTGCATGAACCTCGTGGTCGCGGCCAACGCCCAGGGTTTCGCCACCGCATGGCTGACCGAGTGGTACGCCTACGACCGCCGCGTGCTCGAAGCCCTCGGCCTCGACCCGCGCGAGAAGCTTGCGGGCTTCATCCATGTCGGCGCCCCCGAGGAGATCCCGTCGGACCGGCCGCGGCCGGACCTCGCCGAGATCGTCACGCGGCTGTAAGGCTCGCTCCCATGCATTACGCCCCCGACGACCGCACCCTGCCGCACAACCCTCTGAAGGCGATCGTCGCGCCGCGGCCGATCGGCTGGATCAGCGCCATGAGCCGGGCGGGGAAGCTCAACCTCGCGCCGTACTCGTTCTTCAACGCGGTGGGCGACGACATGGTCGCGTTCTCCTCCACCGGCCGCAAAGATGCGATGACCTTCGCGGAAGAGGGCGGCGACTTCGTCTGCAACCTCGCCACCTACGACCTGCGCGAGCAGATGAACGCTTCGTCGGCGCCCCTGCCGCGGGGCGAAAGCGAGTTCGACTTCGCCGGCCTGACCACGGCCCCGTCGCGCAAGGTGCGGGCGCCGCGGGTGGCGGAAGCCGCAGCCGCCCTCGAATGCCGGTGGCTCCAGACCGTTCCGCTGGTTCCGCTCGATGGCGGCGAAGCCGCCAACTTCCTGGTGATCGGGCAGGTGGTGTCGATCTACATCGACGACCGCTTCGTCGTGGACGGCCTCGTCGATACGGCAGCGATGCAGCCGATCCAGCGCGGCGGCTACTTCGACTACTTCAAGGTCGGGCCGGACGCGAAGTTCGCGATGCAGCGGCCCAAGGGCGCCGGCGACTACACGTCCCGCTGACGCGGACGCAGCGCGGTGTTTCCGCGTCTCCGCTTCCCTCGAATGCCGGCGCGGATTCCACCTCCGGCGCGGCGGCGCGGCGGAACCTTCGGAACGATCGCGACGTCCCAGCGTTGAGCTTGCGAATTCGATGGATCATCGAGAAAGGGTCATCATGCGCAAGTTCGCCCTCGTCACCGCCGCGATCATCTCGGCCGGCGTCTTTTCCGCCACCACCGCCGACGCGCGGCCGGGCTACCGCGGCGGCTATGGCCACGGGTATGGCGGCGGCTACGGTCGCGGCTACGGCTATGGCCACCGCGGCGGGCGCGGCATCGGCACGGGTGCTGCCGTCGGTCTCGGCATTGCCGGTCTCGCCGCTGGTGCGATCGCTGCCGGCGCGGCCCGCGACTCCTACGGCTACAACCGCGGTTACGGCGCCTACGGCAACGGCTACGGCGCCCCGGCTTACGGCGGCTACTACGGCTCGCCGTACTAAGGGTACACCAACTCGGACTCGAATTTTGGGGCGACCGGCCATGCCGGTCGCCCCTTTTTCTTTGTCCGACCTCTCTCAGCGGGCACGGTAGGGCGGCACGCCGGGATCGGGCAGCCAGACAGAGGCCGGCGGGGCGCCGGTCTGCCAGAACACGTCGATCGGGATGCCGCCGCGCGGGTACCAGAAGCCGCCGATCCGCAGGTAGCGTGGCCCGAGCAGGTCCACGAGCGTCTTGGCGATGCCCACCGTGCAATCCTCGTGGAACGCGCCGTGGTTGCGGAACGCGCCAAGGTAGAGCTTCAGCGACTTCGACTCCACGAGCCAGCGATCGGGCACATAGTCGATCACCAGGATCGCGAAGTCGGGCTGGCCGGTCACCGGGCAAAGCGAGGTGAATTCCGGGACGGTGAACCGGGCGAGGTAGTCGGTGTCGGGATGCGGGTTCGGCACCCGGTCGAGGCGGGCCTCGTGCGGGCCGGCGGGGAGGGGCGTCGGCTGCCCCAGCTGCAGAGATTCTTCGGTCATGCCCCTCCTTACCGCAGGCCTTCCCGCGGTGCATCCGACGCCGACGCATGCTTCGGCCGCGTGCGCCTCGTGGCATCGCCGCCCAGGGTCGCGGCGACCGCGCGCAAAGACGGCTTTTGCATTCATTTTGCGGGATGCATCATACGATATGGCCCCGCCTTGCCCAAGGCCGCGCCTTGGCGGATAAGCCGCACCGACGAGACCTTGAGACCGGGCCTGCCACCGATCGTGCGCGCCCACGGGGGAGGAGCCTTCATGACCGCGATCACCAACATCGCCGCCCGCGAGATTCTGGACAGCCGCGGCAACCCCACCGTCGAGGTCGACGTGCTGCTGGAGGACGGCTCTTTCGGCCGCGCTGCGGTTCCCTCGGGCGCCTCCACCGGCGCCCACGAGGCGGTGGAGCTGCGTGACGGCGACAAGACCCGCTATGCCGGCAAGGGCGTGCGCAAGGCGGTCCACGCGGTCCAGACCGAGATCCTCGACGCCATCGGCGGCATGGACGCCGAGGACCAGGTCGCGGTCGACGAAGCGATGATCGAGCTCGACGGCACCGCCAACAAGGCGCGGCTCGGCGCCAACGCGATCCTCGGCGTGTCGCTCGCGGTGGCCAAGGCCGCAGCCGAAGCCTCGGGCCTCCCGCTCTACCGCTACGTCGGCGGCGTCCAGGGCCGGGTGCTGCCGGTGCCGATGATGAACATCATCAACGGCGGCGCGCATGCCGACAACCCGATCGACTTCCAGGAATTCATGATCATGCCGGTGGGGGCCTCCTCCATCGCGGAAGCCGTGCGCATGGGCGCGGAGGTGTTCCACACCCTCAAGAGCGCGCTGAAGAAGGCCGGGCACAACACCAACGTCGGCGACGAGGGCGGCTTCGCCCCGAACCTGCCGACCGCCGAGGCCGGCCTCGACTTCGTGATGGAGTCGATCCAGGCGGCCGGCTTCAAGCCCGGCGCCGACATGGTGCTGGCCCTCGACTGCGCGGTCACCGACTGGTTCAAGGACGGCGCCTACCACTACGAGGGCGAGGGCACCGTGCGCTCGATCGAGCAACAGGTCGACTACCTCGCCAAGCTCGTCGACGCCTACCCGATCCTCTCGATCGAGGACGGCATGGCCGAGGACGACTGGGAGGGCTGGCGCCTGCTCAACCAGCGCATCGGCGACCGCTGCCAGCTCGTCGGCGACGACCTGTTCGTGACCAACGTCGATCGCCTCGCCCGCGGCATCAGGGAGGGCTCGGCGAACTCGATCCTGATCAAGGTCAACCAGATCGGCTCGCTCACCGAGACGCTCGCCGCCGTCGATATGGCCCACCGCGCCGGCTACACCGCGGTGATGTCGCACCGCTCGGGCGAGACGGAGGACGCAACCATCGCCGACCTCGCGGTCGCAACGAATTGCGGGCAGATCAAGACCGGCTCGCTCGCGCGCTCGGACAGACTGGCCAAGTACAACCAGCTGATCCGGATCGAAGAGGGCCTCGGCGCGCAGGGCCGCTACGCGGGGCGCGGCGCCCTTCGTCAACTCGCGCGGGCCTAAAGCGGAACCTCGCGAACCATCCCGACGTCGTCCCCGGCCTGCGGTGCATCGCAGGCCGGAGGGGACGATGACGAAGCAGGATGCCTCGCGCACGACCGAAGCCGACGCACCACCGGACGCACCGGCGCTCGCGGCCCTGTGGTGGGCAGCCAAGGGCCCGGCGCATTGGGACCAGGCCCACAAACTCGTCCAGGACGATTCCGGCCGGGACGCTGCCTGGGTCCACGCCCACCTCCATCGCCTCGAAGGCGACCAGGACAACGCGGCCTACTGGTACGCCCAAGCGGGTCGCCCAGTGGCCGAGGGCGACCTCTCGGCCGAGCGGGACGCGATCACCGCCGCCCTGCTGGCGGCCGGCTGAAGAGTCATCCAGTGGATCGGTCTGCGACGAAGCGGGCGAGGAAGGGCGCGGCCGCCTCCGTCGCGGCACGCTCGGCCGCCCGGTACTGCTCCACCACCTCCGCACCGAAGGCGGACAGCCGCGCCCCGCCGCCGCTCCGCCCGCCGACCTGCGCCTCGACCACCGGCTGCCCGAAGCCGGCATTCATCGCCTCGACCAGCATCCAGGCCCGGCGATAAGACATGCCGAGCGCCCGCCCGGCCGCCGAGATCGAGCCGTGCGCGGCGATCGTCTCCAGCAACTGCACCTTGCCGGGCCCGAGCCGGTGCCCCGGCCCGAAATCGACGCGGATGCTCAACCTTGCCATCGGCTTCCCTCGTCCCGAGCGCCGTTCCTACCCCGGACCGCGCGGCCGGTGCGAGCGCCTGCGATCCTCGGTTTCGATCTGGCCATCGCTGTATATGATAGGATATAGCGTCAGCGCCCGGCCGCTGCTGCGGGCCGCCCGCCTCGGAGGTCGCCTTGATCGGATTCGCACGCGCCGTCCTCGTCGCCAGCCTGCTGCTTGGCTCCGCCGCCCAGGCCGGCGAGAGCGTGACGGTGTTCGCCGCCGCCAGCCTCAAGAACGCCCTCGACGAGGCCGGCAAGGCGTTCACCGCGCAGACCGGGATCGCGATCAAGCCGAGCTACGCCGCCTCGTCGGCGCTCGCCCGCCAGATCGAGTCGGGCGCGCCGGCGGAGCTCTTCGCCTCGGCCGACCTCGAATGGATGGACTACCTCGCCAAGAAGAACCTCGTCCGGGCCGACACGCGGGTGAACCTCCTGAACAACCGCCTCGTCGTCGTCGCGCCCAAGGACGCGAAGGAGGCGGACTTGGCCCTGACCGCCGACGCCTTCGCCAAGGCGCTCGGCCCCGACGGGCGGCTGGCCACCGGTGAGGTCGCCTCGGTGCCGGTCGGCAAGTATGCCAAGGCGGCGCTCGAAAAGCTCGGGCTCTGGGGGACGATCCAGCCGCGGCTGGCGCAGGCCGACAACGTGCGCGCGGCGCTCGCCCTGGTCTCACGCGGCGAGGCGCCCCTCGGCGTGGTCTACGCGAGCGACGCGAAGTCTGATCCGGGCGTGAAGGTCATCGCCGTGTTCCCGGAGGACAGCCATCCGCCGGTGGTGTACCCGTTCGCGCTGACCGCCGAGGCCAAGGGCGAGGGCGCGGTCCGCTTCCTCGACTTCCTGAAGGGCGCTGCGGCCCGGCCGTACTTCGAGGCCCAGGGCTTCTCCGTGATCCCGGCAGGCCAAGGCGCCAAATGACGTTTTCTCAAGCCACAGAGGCCGTTCGATGAAGATCTCCGCACGCAACGTCATCAAGGGCAAGGTCGTCGCCGTCGAGAAGGGCGCGACCACCGCGCACGTCAAGATCGAGATCGCCGCCGGCCAGATCGTCACCGCAGCGATCACCAACGAGGCCGTCGACAGCCTCAAGCTCACGGTCGGCGGCGAGGCCTACGCCGTGGTGAAGGCCTCCGACGTGATGGTCGCCGTCGACTGAACGGCGGGTCCGGAGCGTTTTCCAGCGCGGTGGAGGCCGGCTCGCGTGAAGACGATGCGGACCTCGCAACGAGATCGACGCGGCTCGGCCTCACGCCAGGATCGGCGTGCAGACCGAGCACCCGTGCTCCGGCAAGGGCACCACCGCCACGTCCACCCCGTAAACGCGGCGCAGGCTCTCTCGCGTGATCGTCGCCTCCGGCGTTCCCAACGCCACGAGGCGGCCACCATGCAGCAGCGCGACGCGGTCGGCGCAGAGGAAGGCGTGGCCGGGGTCGTGGGTCGAGAGCACCACGGCGATGCCGGTCTTCGCGAGGCGGCGGACCTGTTCGAGCACGCGGGTCTGGTTGCCGAAATCGAGGCTCGCGGTCGGCTCGTCCATCACCAGGATGCGCGGCTCGCCGGCGAGCGCCCGGGCGATCAGCACCATCTGCCGCTCGCCGCCGCTGATCTCGGTGTAGATGCGGTCGGCGAGATGTCCGATCCCGAGGGTCGCGAGCGCCATGTCCGCAGCGGCCTCGTCCGCGCGGCCGGGGGCGGCGAAGGGGGCGAGCCGGGCGGCGCGGCCCATCAGCACCACGGCCCGCACGGTGAACGGGAAGAACGCCGCATGCGCCTGCGGCACGTAGGCGAGCGCCCGCGCGACCCGGCGGCGCGACCAGCGCGATAGGTCCTCGCCGTCGAGGCGGACGCGGCCGGCCTGCGCCGGCAGCAGCCCGAGCAGGGTTTTGAACAAGGTGGTCTTGCCGCCGCCGTTCGGCCCGAGCAGGCACAGGACCTCGCCCGCCCCGAGCGTGAAGCTCACGCCCGCGCCGACCTCACGCGCGCCGTACCCGAACGCCAACGCCTCGACGGACAGCATCAGGACCAGCCTCGCTTGCCCGCCGCCAGCAGCCAGAGGAAGAACGGCGCGCCGGCGAGCGCCGTGAGGATGCCGAGCGGCACCTCGATCGGCGCGATGGTGCGGGCGGCGAGATCCACCGCCACGAGGTAGCCCGCCCCGAGCAGCGCCGAGGCCGGCAGCAGGCGGCGGAAGTCCGGCCCGACGAGGCCGCGGGCGAGGTGCGGCACGATCAGGCCGATCCAGCCGATCACCCCCGTCGCCGACACCGCCGCCGCGGTGACGAGGGTCGCCGCCGCCACGAGGAGCGGGCGCAGCCAGCGGGTCTCGACGCCCAGCGCCCGCGCCTCCTCCTCGCCGAGGCTCATCAGGTTCATGCGCCAGCGCAGCAGGACGAGGGGCAGGAGCCCGAGGCCGACCGCCGGCAGGATCGCGAACACGTCGCCAAGGGTGACGGAGGACAGGCTCCCGAGCAGCCAGTAGGTGATGGCGGGCAGCTGGTTGTAGGGGTCGGCCAGGACCTTGAGCAGCGAGATGGCCGAACCGAGCACCGCGCCGACCGCGACGCCGGCCAACACCAGCGTCAGCACCGGATCGTGCCGCCGCACCAGCGCGCCGATTGCATAGACGATCGCCACCGCGCCGAGCCCCCCGGCGAAGGCCATGGCCTGGATCGCGAGGACCGGCAGGGCGAGGTAGATGCCGAGCACCGCGCCGAGCCCGGCGCCGGCCGAGACGCCGAGGATGTCGGGCGAGACCAGTGGGTTGCGAAACAGGCCCTGGTAGGTCGCCCCGGCCGAGGACAGGGCCGCGCCGACGACGAGGGCCGCGGCGACCCGGGGCAGCCGCACCTGCAACACCACCACCTGCGCCGTCGCGTCGCCCGGCGCCGTGCCGAACAGCTTGGCGGCGAGGATCGCGAACACGTCGGCGACCGGCACCGGGAATCTCCCCGCGACGAGGGCGATGAGGACGAGCAGCCCGAGGCCGGCCACGGCGAGGCAGGCCCGGAACACGGCTGAGATCCGACGCGCGCCGGGAGCCGCGATCGGCGCCGCGGAACCTCGCGTCATCGGCGCGCCGGCACGGCGCCGTCGAGGAGCACGGCTTTCGCCTCCGGGGTGAGGGCGACGTGGTAGAAGCGCTGGTAGAAGTCGGCGACGATAGCGGGCAGGTCTTCGTGGAAGAGCGCTGGGTAGAGCAGGTGCGCGAGCCAGCGCATGCCGATCAGCCGGTTGACGCCGGGCGGCGCGTCGAACCAGGCGAAGGGCAGCGTCGGGGTCCGATAGACGCGGCCCTCGCGCACCGCCTTCACGCCCCGCCAGATCGGGTCGTCGCCGGGCCGGAAGGCGGGATCGAGGGCGACGATCACGTCGGGGTTCCAGCCCAGCACCTGCTCGGGCGAGACGTTGGCGAGGCCGTTGCCGCCGACGGCCACGTTGCGGGCGCCGACCACCTCCAGGATTTCGGTGTTGATCGAGCCGGCGAACCCGGTCTCGAGGCCGCGCGGGCCGCGGGCGTAGTAGACGCGGGGCCGCTCGGCCTCCGGGACGCGCGCGACGCGCTCGGCGACCTCCGCCACGGTGCGGTCGGCATAGGCCGCGAGCCCGTCGGCGGCCGGCCCCAGGCCGAGCACGGCGCCGAGTTGCCGGTAGGTCTCGCCGGTCTTGGCGAAGGCGCCGTCGAGCAGGATGTAGGGGATGCCGGTCTGGGCCTGGACCCGGTCGGCGAGCGACGCATAGGTCGGCCCCGTGGAGCCGACATCGACGACGAGGTCCGGCTTCAGGGCCAGAACCGCCTCGACGTTGGCAGTGCCGCCGCGCCCGGTCAGGCGGCCGGTGGCGGGCAGCGCCCAGGTCGCGGGCGCGAGGTAGGGCCGCTCGGCCGGGGAGGGCGTGCGGACCCAGCCCGCCATCCGGTCGGGCGCGAGGGTGTAGAGCAGCACCGCCGCCGGCGGCCCGGCGGCCACGACCCGGGTGGCGCGATTCGGAACCTCGACCACGCGCCCGGCCGCATCGGTGAAGGGGCGCGCCGCGGCCGGCCCTGCGACGAGGGTGAGGATGGCGACGGCGAAGGTCGGTAGGGCGAGGCGTCGCGGATGCGGCATGCTGGGGCTTCGATGGGGGGTGTCGGCTCACCCTAAGGGTAGCGGCCTGCGAGGGCCACAGCCGGGACCCGGACCGCGCCCAAACACCGCCGTGAGGATTGCCGCCGCCTCGGCTGTCTCCGCGAAGCCTCCATGGAACCCGTCGCGAGGGACCGCCCGCGCCGCGTCGAGGTCGACCGCGCCCGGCACGACGCGGACGTAGAGGGCCGTTTCCTTGCAAAGAGCCGGCAGCCAACCGAGCGCCGCGGCCGGAGGATGCGCCAGCACCAGGGCGTCGGCGTGGGCGATGTCAGGTGGGCCGCCGGTGGGCGAGGCGATCAAGAGGTCGCGCATGGGAGCGTAAGCATCGGAAATTTAGGCTTTCTTTACCATGATGGCCAAGGGTTGCGTCATCCGGGGCGCCACGTGCGGCGCCTCGCGCGACGCCCGTCCGGCGCGTGCGGCTCGAAGCGGCGACCGATGTTCCTGTTCACCACGCCTTCGAGCCCCCAACCAGCCGCGGCGCCCCCGCGGGCTTTGGGCGCGCAAGGGACCTCGGGCGCGCAAGGCACTTCGGGCGCACAGGGCGGCGTGATCGACGCGATCCGCGACGGGGCGCAGAGCAGCGGCGTCGGCTTCGACTACCTGCTCGCCACCGCGCAACGCGAATCCGCCCTCGATCCCTCGGCCAGGGCCGGCACCTCGACCGCCACCGGCCTGTTCCAATTCATCGAGCAGACCTGGCTCGGGGTGATGAAGTCGGCCGGGCCGAAGCTCGGCCTCCAAACCTACGCCGACGCCATCGTGGCGCGGCCCGACGGCAGCTACACGGTCGCGGATGCCGGCCAGCGCCAGGCGATCCTCGACCTTCGGCGCGATCCCAAGATCGCCGCCTCGCTCGCGGGCGCCTTTACCCAGAAGAACGGCGAGGCGCTCTCAGTGGCGCTCGGGCGCGAGCCGACCTCGGGCGACCTCTACGCCGCCCACGTACTCGGGGCGAAGGGCGCGACGACGCTGATCGCCGCCGCCCGCGCGACGCCGGACCGGGCCGCAGCCCTCGACATGCCTGAGGCGGCCGCCGCCAACCGCGGCCTATTCTACGACCGCACGGGCCGGCCGCGCACCACCGCCGAACTCTATGCCAGCCTCTCGGCGGTGGGCTCAGGCCGCACGGCGCCGAGCGACGTCACAGGCCTCACGCAGAGCGTCGCGCTCGCCACGCCGCCGGCTGCGGCCAGCGCCTACGCCGCGATGGGCGGCGACCTGCGCACCCTGTTCCAGACCGACCGGCGCCAGGGCGCCCTCTCGGAGGGCGTCGCCAAACTGTTCCAGGGCCGTGCGGCGGAGGCCGCCCGCCCGGCCCCGAGCTACTTCCCGCGCTCCGATTCGAGCCTCGATTCCACGGTGCCGGTCGCGGCGCTCGCCTCGGCCGACCCGGAGACCACCGGCGCCCTCGCCGTTGCGGTCCCGGCGGGCCGCGCGCTCGTCGACCCGCCGCTGCCGCCCCGCCGGCCCGCCGAATTCGCCGCGCGCCTCGCGGCCAACCCCAACGCGTCGTTGTTCACGAACCGGAGCGGCCCATGAACATCCGCCAGTTCCTCGCCTGCACCCAGTCCACCTCCGCCGGGCGCCGGGCCGAAGCCGCCTCGGCGCTGACGCGGGCCTACCTCTACGGCAACCTCGAGGCGGACGCCGCCTGGGAGGCCAAGACCGCGATCCTCGCCCTCCTCGACGACCCCGCGCCGGTGGTGCGCCGGGCCATGGCCGAGGCCTGCGCCGCCTCGGCCCGCGCCCCACGACCGCTGGTGGTGGCCTTGGCCTCCGACCAGACCGAGGTCGCCTGCCTGGTGCTGGCCTCCTCGCCGGTCCTCACCGACGCCGACCTCGTGGATGCGGCGGCGATGGGCTGCGAGACGATCCGCGCGACGATCGCGGCCCGCCACCACCTCTCGCACGCGGTCGCCGGAGCGCTGGCCGAGATCGGCGCCGCCGACACCCTCGCGGTGCTGGCGCGCAACCCGACCGCGCGCATCACCACCGGCCGGATGCTGCGCATGGTCGAGCGCCACGGCGGCGACGCGACCTTGCGCGAGGCGCTGCTCGAGCGCGCCGACCTGCCGATCGAGGTGCGCCACGCGGTCGGCGCACGGCTGGCGCGGAGCCTTTCGGCCTTCGTGACCGAGTGCGGCTGGCTCTCGGCCGACCGCAGCGCCCGGATGAGCCGCGAGGCCGGCGAGCGCAACGTGCTCGAGTTGTGCGAGGGCGCCGGCGCTGCCGCCACCGCGCGCATCGTCAAGCACCTGCGCACCACGGGCCAGCTCAACGCCGGCCTGATCCTGCGGGCGATCCTCTCGGGGCAGATGGCGTTCGCGGAAACCGCGTTCGCCGACCTGACCGGCCTGGAGCACGCCCGCGTCGGGACGCTGCTGCGCGAGCCGCGCGGGATCGCCGAGTTGCACCGCCGTTCCGGCCTCGCCGAAGCGCTGCTGCCGGCGGTGGTGGCCGCGCTCTCGGCCTGGCGCGAGGCCGCCGACGGCACCAGCACCTTGCGCGGCGTCGGCCTGTCGCGGCGCATGATCGAGCGGGCGATCACCGCCTGCGAGGACATGCCATTCTCTGAGATGCAGGGCGTGATGGCGCTGCTGACGCGCTACGAGGCCGAGGCCGCGCGCGACGAGGCCCGCACCGTCGCCCGCGCTATCGCCGAGGAGGCTCTGGCTCGCGAGGCTGCCCGCCGCGAGGCGGACGAGGCCGAGGCGGCCTGGCGCGCGGCGCAGCACGCGGTCGCGCGCGACGTCGAGCCCTACGACGGTGCCGAGGCGACGGCGCCGGACCACCTCGCCATCGATCCGCGCGACCGCATCGGCGACCGGTATCTGTGGGATGGCGCATTCCCGGAGGCGGACCTCTTCGCCGAGCGCGAGCGGCGCACCGACCCGGTCGGCGCCATCCTCGACGCGCTGCCCGAAGCGATCCTGGCGAGTTTCCGCGAGGAGCAGGAGCGCGTCCGCCTCGCCGCCGACGCCGAGGCTGTGCTCGATGCCCGGCCCGATATCGACGGGGACGAAGTCTTGGAGCGCGGGCGCCTCGCGGCCTGACCTGCGGAGATACGGATCGCGGGCGCCCGCCGACAGGCTCGCGGATCGCATTCGATCCCAGACCACTCCCGTCATCCCGGGGCTGCGCAGCAGAGCCCGGGGTCCAGAGCCGCCGACGGTGCCAGGCGCGATCTCGACCTGCGAGTCTGGATTTCGGGCTCGCCTCCGGCGCCCCGGAATGAGGGGGTGGGTTTCGGCAGCGGGCGCCGCGAAACGCCACGTTTCGATCCCCTGACCGGACGCAGCCTGGATCGCGCCCAGTACGGACGCGCGGGCGCTCCTTCGCCCGCCGCAGCCTTGTCGCGCGCGGAGCGATGCTGCAAAGCGTGCCCGTCCGCACGACCCGAGCCAGCCCATGCACGACATCCGCGCCATCCGGGACAACCCGGAAGCCTTCGACCGCGACCTTTCCCGTCGCGGCCTCGGCCCGCTTTCGGCCGAGCTGATCGCGCTGGACGACGCCCGCAAGGCGGCCGTCTCGGCGGCGCAGGAGAACCAGGAGCGCCGCAACGCCCGCGCCAAGGAGATCGGCGCGGCCAAGAAGGCGAAGGACGAGGCCCGTGCGGCCGAATTGATGGCCGAGGTCGCCGGCCTGAAGGAGGCCGCGCCGACGCTCGAGAAGGCGCAGACCGAGGCCGCCAAGACCCTCGACGACCGGCTTGCCGCAATCCCGAACCTCCCGAAAGCCGACGTGCCCGAGGGCGCCGACGAGCACGGCAACGTCGAGTACCGCCGCTTCGCCTCCGCCCGCGCGGAACTGCCTGAGGGCCGCCAGCACTTCGAACTCGGCGAGTCGCTCGGCCTGATGGACTTCGAGGCCGCCACCAGGATCTCCGGCTCGCGCTTCGTGGTGCTTAAGGGCCAGATCGCCCGACTGGAGCGGGCGCTGGGTCAGTTCATGCTCGACCTACACACGCAGGAGCACGGCTATCTCGAGGTAGCGCCACCGATCCTGGTGCGCGACGAAGCGATGTTCGGTACAGCGCAGTTGCCGAAATTTCGAGATGATCAGTTTGCTGTCAACGATGGCTCTACGATCGAAGATCTTCGTAGAAGTGTCGGTTCGCTAATCGCGACTGCGGACGACGGACGGAAGGCCACCGACTTCATATCATCCGGCGTACAGGACTGGATCGATCAAAGTTCGCGTTGGCTCATCCCCACAGCCGAAGTCCCGCTCACCAACCTCGTTCGCGAATCCATCCTCGCCGAGGACGAACTGCCCCTGCGCTTCACCGCCCTCACGCCCTGCTTCCGCGCGGAGGCCGGGGCGGCGGGGCGCGACACCCGCGGGATGCTGCGGCAGCACCAGTTCAACAAGGTCGAGCTGGTCTCGATCACCGCGCCCGAGAAGTCGACCGAGGAGCACGAGCGCATGCTGTCCTGTGCGGAGGCCGTGCTGAAGAAGCTCGACCTGCCGTTCCGCACGATGACGCTCTGCACCGGCGACATGGGCTTCGCCAGCCAGAAGACCTACGACATCGAGGTCTGGATGCCGGGGCAGAAGACGTTCCGCGAGATCTCGTCCTGCTCGGTCTGCGGCGATTTTCAGGCGCGACGGATGAACGCCCGGCACCGTAAGGACGGCAAGCCCGCCTTCGTGCATACCCTGAACGGATCGGGCGTCGCGGTCGGCCGCGCGCTGATCGCGGTGATGGAGAACTACCAGAACCCGGACGGCAGCGTCACGATCCCGTCCGCGC
The DNA here is from genome assembly GCF_008040045.1 of Methylobacterium sp. WL8. NCBI lineage: Bacteria > Pseudomonadati > Pseudomonadota > Alphaproteobacteria > Hyphomicrobiales > Methylobacteriaceae > Methylobacterium > Methylobacterium sp. WL8. Next base: position 52,908 of record NZ_VRVF01000015.1, read on the forward strand.
TCGCGCCCTACATGGGCGGCCTCAACCGGATCGAAGGGCAGGCCACGTAATGCGCATTCTCGTCACCAACGACGACGGCATCCACGCGCCGGGCCTGGAAACGCTGGAGGGTATCGCCCGGACGCTGTCCGACGACGTCTGGGTGGTGGCGCCCGAGACCGACCAGTCCGGCGTCTCGCACTCGCTGTCGCTGAACGACCCGCTGCGCTTGCGCCACATCTCCGAGAAGCGCTTCGCGGTGAAGGGCACGCCGTCCGATTGCGTGATCCTCGGCGTGCGCCACATCCTGGCCGACCACGGCCCGGACCTCGTGCTGTCGGGGGTCAACCGCGGCCAGAACGTCGCCGAGGACGTGACCTATTCCGGCACCATCGCCGCCGCGATGGAGGGCACGATCCTCAACGTGCGCTCGATCGCCATGTCCCAGGCCTACGGGATCGGCGGCCGCGGGAACCTGAAATGGCAATGCGCCGCCCACCACGGCCCGATCGTCGTGAAGAAGATCCTGGAGACCGGGATCGAGCCGGGCATCGTGATCAACGTCAACTTCCCCGATTGCGAGCCCGACGAGGTCGCCGGCATCGCGGTGGCGGCGCAGGGCCAGCGCAACCAGGCGCTGCTCGCCATCGACGCGCGCACCGACGGGCGCGGCAACCCGTATTTCTGGCTCGCCTTCGCCAAGGCGCGGTTCGAGCCGGGCAACGGCTCCGACCTCAAGGCCATCGCCGAGAAGCGCATCTCGGTGACGCCGTTGCGCCTCGACCTCACCGACGAGCCGACGCTGACGCGCTTCGCGCAGGCTTTCGCGGAGTAGGTCCTCCGTAAGCTCCGACGGTGTTCTTCCCGTCCCTCGCCCTCATCCTGCGGTGGAGGGACGGGGAGCAGGCCGATCGACCCGGCGGAGCGGTCACGTCCCAAAGCGGAGCTCCCTTCCCCATGAGCCTCGTCCTCATCCCCGGCTACATGGCCGACGCCAGCCTGTGGGACGACATGGCCGAGGCGCTGGCGCCGGCCGGCCCGATCCACCACGCGAGCCTCGCCCACGACGATACGATCCCCGAGATGGCGCGGCGGCTGCTCGCCGAGGCGCCGCCGCGCTTCGTGCTCGTCGGGTTCTCGATGGGCGGCTACGTCGCCCGCGAGGCGACGCGGCTCGCGCCGGAGCGGGTGCGCGGGCTGGTCCTGGTCGCGACCTCATCGCGCTCCGACTCCCGGCAGCAGGCGGTGGCCAAGCGCCTCGCGATCGAGGGCGTCGAGGCCGGGGGGTTCGGAGGCCTGAGCCGGGCGGCGGCCGCCGCCTCGGTGCACCCCGACCGAGCCGGCGACGCGGCGCTGATCGAGCGCATCCGCGCGATGGGGCGGCGCCTCGGGCGCGAGACCTTCCTGCGCCAGTCCCGGCTGCAACGCGTCGGCGACGAGGGCCGGCTCGGCGCCATCACCTGCCCGGCCCTGGTGATCGCTGCGGGCCGCGATCGCCTGCGCAGCGTCGCAGAATCGGAGGAGCTGCGTGACGGCATCAGGGGCGCAACGATGGCGGTCGTCGCGGAGGCCGGCCACATGCTGCCGATCGAGGCGCCGGACGCCCTGGCGGCGCTGATCCTCGCCTGGCTCCGCGACCTGCCACCATGACCGGGCCGGACGACGAACGCGACGGCGCGGGGCTAAGCGGCCATGACGGCCTCGGCGGGGCGATCGAGAATGCGGCCTTCGTGCTGGCGCTTCGCGGGCGCGGCACCCGCGACACGGCGGTGCTGCGGGCAATGGAGCAGGTGCCGCGGGCAGCCTTCGCGCCTGCCGCGTACCGACACCTCGCCCGGCGCGACCTGCCGCTGCCGCTGCCCTGCGGGGCGGCGATGACCGCTCCGAGCACGGTGGCGACGATGCTGGCGCTGCTGAGGGTCGAGGCGGGGATGCGCATCCTCGAGATCGGCACCGGGTCCGGCTACGTCACGGCGCTGCTGCTGCAGCTCGGCGCCGAGGCCGTGACGAGCCTGGAGCGCTACGCGACGCTGGTGGCCCAGGCGCGCGCGAACCTCGGCGGACGGGTCCGGATCGTCCAGGGCGATGGCCTCGCCGAGATGGAAGAGGGCGGATTCGACCGCATCCTCGTCAACGGCGCCGTGTCGGCGCCCCCGCCCGGCTGGGGCGCGGCGCTGAACCCGGGCGGGCGCCTCGTCGCCGGATCGGAAGGCGGGCTGATGGTGGCCGAGCCGCGCGGGCAGGGCCTCGCCATCGAGCCGGGACCGCGGCTGCGCCTCGCGCCGCTGGTGCCGGGGCGGGCGGTCGCGCTTTAACCAAACCCGTTCACCGCCACGATGACGGTAAGCATTCCTAAGCGGCGATTCGAAGAGTGAAATGGTGCTCGCGCGGCCGTGAACGTGGTGAACGGGAACGGTTGTTTAACCTGAATCCGGCTTTCATGGGCTCATCAAGTTGCGTCAGGCAAACGGGTGCGTCGATGCGGGTTCGCGGGACTGGTCGGAGGATGAAGACGCTGTCGCGCTTCGCTCTCATCGGAGTTATCGGCAGCGGTGCCGCCGCCTGCTCGTCGGACGCATCGCGTCTCGACAACCCCTTCACAAATCCGTTCGCCTCGAACATGGCGAGCGAGCCGGCGGCGACGGGGAGCCTGCCGGACATGCCGTCGGCGCCGCCGATCCGCACCGGCCGGATCCAGTCCGAGGCGCTCGGCGCACCGATGGCGATCTCGCCCCGGCCCGGCCCGGTGGCCGCCCGCGTGCCGACCCAGCCGATGGCGCAGACCACCCGCGTCGCCTCCACCGGCAACCCCGGCTGGAACGCGCAGGGCGGCACCACCATCACCGTCGCCCCGAACGACAGCCTCAATCAGATGTCGACGCGCTTCGGCGTGCCGGCCTCGGCGATCCTGTCGGCCAACGGCTTGACCAACGCGAGCCAGGTGACGCCCGGCCGCCAGCTCGTCATCCCGGTCTACAGCGCCTCGGGCATGAACCCGGCGGCGGCCCCGATGACGGCGCGGGCCGTTCCCGCCGCCCCCTCGGAGCGGATCAAGGCCGCCGAGACCAAGCGCCAGGATGACGCCAAAGACGCGGCGAAGGCCGAGGCCAAGCGCAAGGAAGCGGCCAAGGAGGCGCAGAAGGAGGCCGAGGCCAAGAAGCTCGCCGACAAGCGCGCCGATGAGAAGGCCCGCAAGGAGGTCGCCGCCAAGGAGGCGGACGCTAAGAAGCACCATGTCCGCCCCGGCCAGGTCGCCAAGGCCGACGCGAAGCCCGACGCCAAGACGGACACCAAGGCCGACGTGAAGGCAGAAGCCGCGCGCAAGACCGAGGCCGAGGCCAAGCAGGCCAAGGCGGATGCCGCCAAGGACGCGGCGAAGAAGGTCGCCGAGGCCAAGGCCACCAAGGCGGCGTCCGAGAAGGCCGCCGCCGACAAGGTGGCTTCGGACAAGGCCGCGTCGGAGAAGGTTGCCGCCAAGCCGGAGCCGGCGAAGGCCGTCGCGACCGCGAAGGTCGAGCCCGCCAGCACCGGCTCGGTCGCCGCCGCGGCGGCGGACCAGACCTTCCGCTGGCCCGCCAAGGGCCGGGTGATCTCGGGCTACGGCTCCTCCGGCAACGAGGGCATCAACATCGCGGTGCCCGAGGGCACGTCGGTGAAGGCCGCCGAGGACGGCACCGTCGCCTATGCCGGCTCGGACGTGAAGGGCTACGGCAAGCTCGTGCTGGTGCGCCATGCCAACGGCTACGTGTCGGCCTACGCCCACAACGGCGAGCTCGACGTGAAGCCCGGCGAGAAGGTGAAGCGCGGCCAGACGATCGCCAAGTCCGGCGCGTCCGGCAACGTGACCTCGCCCCAGCTGCATTTCGAGATCCGCAAGAGCGGCGCACCGATCGATCCGATGTCGCAGCTCGCGAGCAACTGAGCGTCAGGCCTCTGCACCAAGTCGGAGGGCGGCCCGCGAGGGCCGCCTTTTTCCGTTTCAGCTGCTCGGCGTCTGGAGCGTCCCGTTGGGGCTGTGGTGATCGACCGCCGCGGGGAGCACCTTCGCCAGCACCGCCAGGACCTGGTCGGTCGGGATGCCGAGCTTGTCTGCGATCCGGCGGACCTGCTCGTTGTCCATCACCTTGCGCAGGTCCTCCGCCGTGATCGGCTCGTTCGCGCCGCGGCCGAGCCAGGAATTCACCTGGGCGGCGTAGCCCGAATTCTGGAGCTGGCTCAGAAGGCCCTGGAGGCCGCCCGGCAGCACACGCTCGATTATCGAGGGTAGCGCCTCGATGGCGGCCTGGCCAAGGCTACCGTCGAGGGCGTTCTTCAGGGTGTCGAACAGGCTCATCGCTCAGGCTCCTCGCCGAATCGCGCGCACTCTAGCCGGCAGCAGGGATCAGGCCACCTGCGTCGAGAATTGCCGCTGCGGCGCAAGGGTGCCGTCCCGGCTCTGCCGGTCGACGGCGCCGGGCAGGAACTCGGCCAGGGCCGTGGGCACCCGGGCCTCCGGGACGCCGAGATCGGCGGCGAAGCGCGTCAGCGCCTCCGGCGAGAGCAAGGCGGCGTAGGCGCCCGCGGGCAGGGCGACGTTGGCGCCCGATCCGAGCCAGGAGGAGACCGCCGCGCCGTGGCCGGCCTCGCGGAGCCTGTCGAGGAAGGCCGGAAGGCCGCCGGGGTGGATCTTGGCGAAGGCCATCGGCAGCCCGTCTCCGCCGATAGCATCAATGCGTGCCTCGGCGCGAGCGAGCGCGTCCCGGAACATGTCGAACAACCCCATGACGTCAGCCCATCCCCCAACAGCCGTCCGCCGGAAGGCGGAGAGCATCGAGGATGCAAGCTCGGGCGCAGGCGACACACGACAAGCACCTGCGGCGACGAAGCGAAAAAGAATAGCGCTCAGTCGAGGGTGCGGCCGAGACGTCCGGCGAGGTCCTGGATGAATTGGAAGGCCGTGCGGCCGGAGCGCGACCCGCGGGTGGTCGCCCATTCCAGCGCCTCGGCCCTCAGCGCGTCGGGCTCCACCGGCAGCGCGTAGCGCTCGGCGTAGGCGTGGATCATCGCCAGGTACTCGTCCTGGCTGCACTTGTGGAACCCGAGCCAGAGGCCGAAGCGGTCCGAGAGCGAGACCTTCTCCTCCACCGCCTCGCCGGGGTTGATCGCGGTGGAGCGCTCGTTTTCGACCATCTCGCGGGCGAGCAGATGCCGCCGGTTGGAGGTGGCGTAGAACAGCACGTTGCCGGGCCGCCCCTCGATGCCGCCGTCGAGCGCCGTCTTGAGCGACTTGTACGAGGTGTCGTCGCCGTCGAACGAGAGGTCGTCGCAGAACACCACCCAGCGATGCGGGTCGGGGCGCAAAGTCGCCATCAGGTCGGGCAGCGCCTCGATATCCTCGCGGTGGATCTCGACGAGCTTCATCGGCAAAGCGCCTGCGGCGCGGCGGGCGTTGATCTCGGCGTGCACCGCCTTGACCAGCGACGACTTGCCCATGCCGCGGGCGCCCCAGAGCAGCGCGTTGTTGGCAGGCAGCCCGCGCGCGAAGCGCTCGGTGTTCTCGGCCAGCGTGTCGCGCGCCCGATCGATGCCGGTGAGCAGCCCCATCTCGACGCGATTCACCCGCGGCACCGGGATCAGACGGCGCTCCGGTCCCCACAGGAAGGCGTCGGCCGCGCTCATGTCGGCCTCGACCCGCGCGGGCGGGGCGGCGCGCTCGAGGGCGGTCGCGATGCGCTCCAATAGGGGGAGCAGCGTGTCCAGGGTGGTCGCTTGTGTCATGGCCAATGGGTTCGGGTGGGCCGCGGATCGCCCGGGCCTACGCGCGCAAAGTCCTTGCTGCAACCAGGGGGCCGGCTGCAACGTCGCGGGCCGACCCGCGTTGTTGGCGCGACCTCGACCGGAGCCGACCTTTGATCTTCCCAGCCACCACCGCCCTGTTCGCCGGCCTGCTCGGCCTGCTCTTCATCGGCCTCTCCGCCTGGGTGATGGGCGGGCGCGTGAGAGGCAACGTCCTCCTGGGCGACGGCGGCAAGGACACGCTGCAGCGGCGCATCCGCTCGCACGGCAACTTCTCCGAATACGTGCCGATGGCGCTGGGCCTCGTCGCCCTCCTTGAGGCCGGCGGGACCCGGCACTGGATCGTGGTGCCACTGCTGACGATTCTGCTCGTCGCGCGCCTGCTGCATCCCGTCGGCATGCTTGCGCCGGAGAACTCGCCGCGCCAGTTCACCTGCCGCGGCGGCGGCATCATCGCCACGCTGCTGGTGACGCTCGTGGCGGCGATCCTGCTGATCATCCACGCGATCTGAGCGCGATCTGAGACCTGGGGGCCGCCCGGCGTTGCTTTCGGGACGCCCCTGGCTATAGTCCGCGCGCTTTCAGACAGGCCCGGCGACGCTTTCGACAGGCGCGCTCGTGCCTGATGTCACATGAGGAGACGCGCTTGATCACCCCCGCCTTCGCGCAAGGGGCCGGCACCGTTGCCGGCGGAGCCGAGATCGCCTTGCAGGTGGTTCCTTTCGTCCTCATCTTCGTGATCATGTATTTCTTGATCCTGCGGCCGCAGCAAAGGCGGGTCAAGGATCATCAGGCCCTGGTCAAGAACGTCCGCCGCGACGACACGATCGTCACCAACGGCGGCCTCGTCGGCCGGGTCGTGAAGGTGATGGACGAAGCCTCCGAGATCGAGGTGGAGATCGCGCCGAACGTCCGGGTCAAGGTGGTGCGCACCATGATCTCCGAGGTCCGCGTCAAGGGCGGGCCGGTCAAGGCCGCCTAGGGCGCTCTCCGCCGAAGCGAGTCCCGGTTCGGCGTTGGAGACCTCGGCACGGCAACAGCTCGGAGCCGTTCCCGATCGCGTCGCGACCGGGACAGGCTTCAGACCCGCGGGATCAGGATGCCGCGGCAAGTCCCCGGCAGGACTGCAGAAAACAGAGTCGGCGGATGTTGCGCTTTTCCCGTACCAAGATCATCGCGACCCTCGTCGCCATCCTGATCGGCCTAAGCCTCGCGGTCCCGAGCTTCTTCTCGGCCGACCAGCGCAAGGGCTTCATGGCCGCGCTGCCGGGCTGGTTCCCGGCCTGGATCGTGCCGAGCCGTGCGATCGTCCTCGGCCTCGACCTGCAGGGCGGCTCGCAGCTGCTGCTGGAGGTCGACCAGACCGAGCTCGTCGCCTCCCAGGCCAAGGGACTGCGCGACGAGGTCCGCGGCGTGCTTCAGCGCGAGAACGTGCGGGCGGATGGCGGCATCGGCATCCTCCAGCGCGGCGTCCAGGTCCGCATCGCCGACGCGGCGGCGCGTGCCAAGGTGATGCCGAAGCTGCAGGAGCTGGCGCAGCCGATCTCGAACCCGCTCGTCGGCCAGACCGGCGGCCGCACCCTCGACATCAACGAGCAGCCCGACGGCCTGATCCGCCTCGCCCTCACCGATGCGGGCATCAACGAGCGCACCCGCCGCGCCGTGACCCAGGGCATCGAGGTCATCCGCCGCCGCCTCGACTCGACCGGCACGCTGGAGCCCTCGATCCAGCAGCAGGGCGCCGACCGCATCCTGATCCAGGTTCCCGGCCTGCAGGACCCGGAGCGCCTGGAGGCGCTGCTCGGAAAGACCGCCAAGCTCGAGTTCCGGATGATCTCCGACAACCCGGCCGGCGACGTGGACATGCTTCCCTCGCGCGACGAGCGCGGCGCCAAGGTGGCGGTGGAGCGTCGCGTCATGGCCGACGGCGGCGACCTCACCGACGCGCAGCCGGCCTTCGACCAGCAGACCCACGAGCCGATGGTGAGCTTCAAGTTCAACCTGAAGGGCGCCCAGCGCTTCGGCCAGGCGACCTCGGAGAACGTCGGGCGCCGCATGGCGATCGTGCTCGACAACGAGGTGGTCTCGGCTCCGGTGATCCGCAGCGCGATCACCGGCGGCTCCGGCCAGATCACCGGCAACTTCTCGGTGCAGCAGGCCAACGACCTGTCGATCCTGCTGCGCGCCGGCGCGCTGCCGGCGAAGTTCACCGTGGTCGAGCGCCGGGTCGTCGGGCCGGGTCTCGGCAGCGACTCGATCCGCGCCGGCAAGATCGCCACCGGCGTCGCCGGGCTCCTCGTCGTCGCCTTCATGTTCCTGACCTACGGCACCTTCGGCTTCATCGCGAACATCGCCCTCATCGTCCACGTCGGGCTCATCCTCGGCCTGATGTCGGTGCTCGAGGCCACCATGACGCTGCCCGGCATCGCCGGCATCGTGCTCACCATCGGCACGGCGGTGGATTCCAACGTGCTGATCTACGAGCGCATGCGCGAGGAGCATCGCGCCGGGCGCTCCCTCGTCTCCGCGCTGCAGGCCGGCTTCGACCGGGCGTTCGCGACCATCATCGACTCGAACTCGACCATGGCGATTGCCGCGCTGATCCTGTTCTTCCTCGGCTCCGGCCCGGTGAAGGGTTTTGCCGTGGTGTTCATCCTCGGCATCCTCACCACCGTCATCACCGCGGTGACGCTGACGCGGATGATGATCGCGGTATGGTACAAGTCGTTCCGGCCCAAAGCCCTGCCGTTCTGAGATCGTCGCCGCTCCGCACGTCGTCCGTTCAGGGGAGCCGATCGTCGCTTCCCGACCGTAAGGTCCTTTGAAAATGCGCCTGCTTCGCCTCTGGCCCGATGAGTCGCACTTCGACTTCATGCGCTTCCGTCGCGTGAGCTTCCCGCTCTCGGCGATCCTGTCGGTGGCGACCGTGGTGCTGTTCCTCACCGTCGGCCTGAACTACGGCATCGACTTCAAGGGCGGCACGCTGGTCGAGCTGCAGGCGAAGTCGGGCACCGCCGACGTCGGCGAGATCCGCCACACAGCCGCCGGCTTCGGCTTCGGCGAGCCCGAGGTGCAGGAGCTCGGCAACCAGGGCACCGTGCTGGTGCGCCTGCCGCTGCAGCCCGGCGAGCAGGGCCAGACCGCGGTGATGAACAAGGCGCACGGCGCCTTCGACAAGGATTACGAGTTCCGCCGCACCGAGACCGTCGGCCCCCGCGTCTCGGGCGAGCTGGTGCAGTCGGGCACCCTCGGCGTCGTGCTCTCGGTCGTCGCGGTGCTGCTCTATCTGTGGTTCCGCTTCGAGCGCGAGCTGGCGCTCGGCGCCATCGTCGGCACGCTGCACGACATCGTGCTGACCATGGGCGTGTTCATCATCACCCGCATCGAGTTCAACATGACCTCGATCGCGGCGATCCTCACCATCGTCGGCTACTCGCTGAACGAGACCGTGGTGGTGTTCGACCGGACCCGCGAGCTGATGCGCCGGTACAAGACCATTCCCACCGACGAGCTGCTCAACCTGTCGATCAACTCGACCATGTCGCGCACGGTGATGACCTCGGTCTCGGCCTTCCTGTCGCTGCTGGCGCTGGTGCTGTTCGGCGGCGAGGCGATCCGCGGGTTCGCGGTGGTGATGCTCTGTGGCGTTGTGATTTGCACTTACTCTGCCATCTTCGTTTCCACACCCAGTCTCATTTATCTCGGTCTGATGCTCTCGGGCACCAAGGCCCAGGCCGCCCGCGGGCGCCTGCCGCAGGCTGCGGAGTAGGATGGCCGAGCTCGACGGCTTCGAGCAGGGTTTCCTGCCCGGCCGCCACCTCATCGACGCCTACGGCAACGGCGGCTTCCGCTTCGGCGAGATGTCGCACCGCGGCTCGATCCTGGCGCTGCCCTCGGGCGTCCGCGCCTGGGCCGTGACGGAGGGGAGGGCGATCGACCGCACCGCGTTGCGCCCGGTTCAGGCCGAATCGGCGGAGATCGAGCTGCTGCTCGTCGGCACGGGCCTCGACATCGTGCCGCTGCCACCCGATCTTCGGGCATGGCTCAAGGACAACCGGATCGGTCTCGACGTGATGCAGACCGGCGCGGCGGCGCGCACGTACAACATCCTGGTGGCGGAGAACCGCAAGGTGGCGGCGGCCCTGATCGCGGTCGCGTGAGCGACGCGCCGGATCGGGCGGACGCTCGAGAGGATGGGCTCGGCGGCCTCGCCTTCGCCTTCCGCCATTGCGAGGACCTCGTCCGCGCCGGCGACCCGGACCGCTACTTCGCGACCCTGTTCGCGCCGCAAGGCGCCCGCCCGCACCTCTTCGCCCTCTACGCCTTCAGCCTGACGATCGCGCGGGTGCGCGAGGCCGCCTCGAACCCGATGGCCGGCGAGATCCGCCTGCAATGGTGGCGCGACGCGCTCCAGGGCGAGGCCCGCGGCGACGTGAAGGCCAACCCCGTGGCCGCCGCCCTCCTCGACGCGATCGTCGCCCGCCGCCTCGGGCGCCAGCCCTTCGTCGACCTGATCGACGCCCGCGTCTTCGACCTCTACGACGACCCGATGCCCCGGCTGAACGACCTGGAGGGCTATTGCGGCGAGACCGCTTCGGCGTTGTTCCGGCTCGCCAGCCTGATCCTGTGCGACGGCGCGGAGCCGGGCGGTGCCGCCGCCGCGGGCCATGCGGGCGTGGCCTACGGCATCACCGGGCTGCTGCGGGCGCTGCCGTGGCACGCCCGCGGCGGCCAGGTCTACCTGCCGGCCGACGTGTTCCGCGCCCACGGCGTCACCCGCGAGGACATCGTCACCGGCCGCGGCGGGCCGGGCTTGCGCGGCGCCTGCGCGGACCTGCGCGCCGACGCCCGCCGGCACCTGGCCGCCTACGAGGCCGAGAGGGCGACGATCCTGCCCACGGCCCGCGCCGCCTTCCTGCCGCTCGCCCTGGTCGAGGGCTACCTCGCCGCCATGGAGCGCCCGGGCTACGACCCCCTCAACACGCCGATCGAGACCGCCCGCTGGCGCCGCCTGTGGCGGCTGTGGCGGGGATCGCGCGCGGCCGGGTAGGGCGCCGACCGGCCCCCTCTCCCAGGGGGAGAGGGTCGGGGTGAGGGGCGTGACCTCTCAGGACGAGTTTCGCCCCTCATCTTGTCCTTCTCCCAATCCAAGTCGGGCTTGCCCGATTTGGACACCAGAATAGCCGATCTCGGGCAAGCCCGAGATCGGCGGGAGAAGGGACCCGCGCTCCCCCTGCCCAGCGAGAGGTCGCTGATGTAACCCCCCCGCCGCCGCCCCGCGTTGGCGCCCGCAGATTCCTCGTCTACGTTCCTCTCCAAGACGCTCCAGGGAAAAAACCAGACGCTCATGGCCGACACCTACGACGTGCTCATCATCGGCGCCGGCCCCGGCGGCTACGTCACCGCGATCCGTGCGGCGCAGCTCGGGTTCAAGACCGCGGTGGTGGACCGGGAGCACCTCGGCGGCATCTGCCTGAACTGGGGCTGCATCCCGACCAAGGCGCTGCTGCGCTCGGCCGAGATCTACCACTACATGCAGCACGCCTCCGATTACGGGCTCTCCGCCAAGGAGGTCTCGTTCGACACCGCGGCGATCGTGAAGCGCTCGCGCGGGGTCTCGTCGAAGCTGAACGGCGGCGTCGGGCACCTGCTGAAGAAGAACAAGGTCGACGTGATCTGGGGCGAGGCCACGGTCGATTCCGTCGCCAAGGGCAACGGCGCCGGCCAGGTGACGGTGAAGGAGACCACCCGCGCCCCCGCGCCGAAGGGGGCGCTCGCCGCCGGCACCTACTCGGCCAAGCACATCATCGTCGCCACCGGCGCGCGGCCGCGCGCGATCCCCGGCATCGAGCCCGACAAGAAGCAGATCTGGACCTACTACGAGGCGATGGTGCCGGAGACGATGCCGAAGTCGCTCCTGGTGATGGGCTCGGGCGCGATCGGCATCGAGTTCGCCTCGTTCTACGCCACCATGGGCGCGGCGGTGACGGTGGTGGAGCTGCTGCCGCAGATCCTGCCGGTGGAGGATCCCGAGATCGCGGCCATCGCCCGCAAGCGCTTCGAGAAGCAGGGCATCAAGATCCTCACCGGCGCCAAGGTGACGAAGGTCGAGAAGGGCGTCGACTCCGTCACCGCCACCATCGAGGGCGGCGACGGCAAGGTGCAGCAGATCACGGCCGAAAAGCTGATCTCGGCGGTGGGCGTCGTCGGCAACATCGAGAACCTCGGGCTGGAGAAGCTCGGGGTCGCCATCGAGCGCGGCATCGTCGTCACCGACGGGTTAGGGCGCACCAACGTGCCCGGCCTCTACGCCATCGGCGACGTCGCCGGCCCGCCGATGCTCGCCCACAAGGCCGAGCACGAGGGCGTGATCTGCATCGAGACGATCAAGGGCCTGCACACCCACCCGATGGACAAGGCGAAGATCCCCGGCTGCACCTACTGCCAGCCGCAGATCGCCTCCGTCGGCCTCACCGAGGCCAAGGCCAAGGAGCAGGGCTTTGCCGTCAAGGTCGGCCGCTTCCCCTTCGCCGGCAACGGCAAGGCGATCGCGCTCGGCGAGCCGGACGGGCTGATCAAGACGGTGTTCGACGCCAAGACCGGCCAGCTGCTGGGCGCCCACATGGTCGGCGCCGAGGTGACCGAGCTGATCCAGGGCTACGTCGTCGCCATGAACCTCGAGACCACCGAGGAAGACCTGATGCACACGGTCTTCCCGCACCCGACGCTGTCAGAGATGATGCATGAGAGCGTGCTGGATGCTTATGGGAAGGTGATCCATACGTAGGCTAGAAACGATCGTCCTTTCAAGGCTTTAGGGACACTGACGCTAGCGTAGGTCGGTGCTTCTCGCAATGATGAAAACGGTCCGGTCACACTGATTTCCGCCCCTCAGTGTGACCAGTTTGTGACCGGATTTTCATGGTTTGTTCGAGCGTCAAAAGCCTCGGTTCGCTCAGGAATCGGCCATAGCTGACGGTAACGAACGATCGATCCGTTATGGGTGAAAGGTAGGCTGACCCACGTCGGTGACCAGCCAACCGTCCCCGGTGATGGATATATGACGGCGGTACCCATTATGAACATTTGAGAAGAAAGGAAAACGGAAGGTCAGCTTTGTGGAGGATCACCGCCACCATGATGGTTGGTATTATCCGAAGGTGGGCTGCCCTCCTTACGGCCCGTCATCGGGATTTCCTCGAACCACTCTCCCTTAAGCCACTTGGAGATTGTTCCGAGGCCAACCACAAACATGGGCACGGTCATCATCAAAGCTAAGAGACGGGACGGGTCGAGGGTCTGGTCTTGCCAGAAAAGCCACGTCCAGATCGCAATACCATCAATATAGATGGCTAGAATAACCCAGATTGCTCCGAAGAATACATCTTTAGAAGTCGCTGGACGGGGATACTCACTCATACTTGCCTCCAAAGGATAGCACGCCTTCTCTTAGAAAGGGCGATCCCACAGAGACTTGGACAAATACATCGATTCGGACCCGGAGCATGGGTACCATCCGTCAGATTTCGACCACTAGGACGCTACCCTGATCGAACAAGGAATCCAGGCCTTCGTTCAAGCGGCGTCGCCCGGTCCGCTCTTCTATGACCCCAAGCGACATCGAAAAGGGTCTGGAACCCCACCGGGTGAGATAAAGGGCCTAAAGATCGCTCAGTGGATTCGCGAGACCGTCAGCCTCGATGCGTGTCTGTCTCCGAACCACGGGTGGCGACATACCTGGAAGACGCGTGCGCTTGGTGCTGGTATCGAGGAACGCCTACGCGACGCCATCACTGGTCATAGAGTTGCATCAGTCGGCCGGCGATACGAGACGCCCACGCTGATTATGCTGGCGCGGTCTATGGGTATGTTTCCGCAATATTGATTCGGCGTTTATGAACTTAGATGCGTACGCCATCAACTACAGTCCTAGGCAATGTCCGCACGAGCGTTAGTCCATATTGATGTCCATGAACATCAGAGATTGTTTTGTAAGCTTTCTCACGCTATCTTCGCCGAATATTTTACTTAAAATACCGCGAATAACGAAACGCTTGCGCTCCTTCATCAACGCATCCAGAGTATCAATGTTCTGCGCGGTGGAGTATGCAGCAAGATATCCTCCAATCATGTTATCTAGCTTATTGCCCAGCCTCGGAAAGGTTAATCCTTCCCGCAAGAGCCGTTCCACATCCCTGTAATCGCCAATGATTCGAGCCACCTTCTCGATCTGCTCAACGGTCAACAAAAGTTCGTAACTCCCGGAACTTGATCTGGCTAATGCAAGTCCTAAAAAGTCGATAGGTTGGCCCGGCTCCGCAATCTGAGTTTTGCTACCTATGCCTATCTGAGGAATGCTGTGGCCTATATCGCTCAAAAGAGTTCTAACATAGGCGTCAATCTCGACGCATTGTTCATAGCTATCGGATAGGACGATCAGATCGTCGGCATAACGGATCATCTTGTAGCCTCGTTGCGCGATACGATAGTCGAACAAACTAAGCGCAACATTGGACAAGAGTGGCGACAATGGCATACCCTGTCGAAGACCTTCGCCACGTATTATACCGCTACTGACTATTAATCTTTTTATTGCCGCATCTGACTCATCTATTTCGCACGAAATCACCCCAGAAAGTATTCGTCTGAAACTTGGTGCTCTCAGCGTTCTTACCGTCAAGTCGATCAAACGGTCACGTTTGATACGGTCGAAGAACGATACTATGTCTGTCTTGTAGGCCCATTGACTGACTTGACGACCGGCAATGGCGGCTTCACGCGCTGCTTGAACGCCTCGAAGCCGTCCCGGCCCAGACTTGACAAAGCCATAACTTAAGTCATTCATTATCCCAAGCTCATGCGCTTGGCTATTCAGATGATTAGCCAACAATCTTTGAACTACTCTATCTCGAACAGTTGCGATACAGATGATGCGCTTAGACCCGTTTGACTTTTCGATAGCCACAGGTCGAAGAGCTTGGAATGAATAACCACTCCTAAGATCGCGATGTATACGGTTCAGATTAGCGTCGAGATGGAGGTTGAATCTTGACGGCGTTACACCATCAACACCTGCCGCTTTTTGACTCTGACTACGCTTCCAGAAGTCATTCCAAGCAAGGCGTATAGCCTCTTGGTTGACGAATCCGTCAAACTTCGAGCGAGTCATGTATCAGTAGGTGCAGTCTGCCGCCTGTCATTAGCTTAGTCCCACTTGACAGGCGGCCTGAGCCGCAACGTGCTTTGCTTCACGATGCCGACCACTAGCATTCGGAGATACCGACGCCGTAGCCGTTGCTGCCGCACCTAGCGGGATCGATACCTCCATGGGAGATACGTTGATCCGCACTTGGAAAGACAGCCTGCCACAAGCACCGCGTTCCGATTGTTCGAACGCAGGCCTGCCGGTCGAAGTGCAAGCTTCCTCCAATGCACTATAACTTAGTACACCGCAAACCGCAAGCCCAAGCGACCACGAATAGCGCCGATAAGGAGCTCCCCGCTTCCGGCCGCCCAACTGCCCCAAGCCCTCAATAAGCATATCAGCCTTCCCTAGTTTAGTGTGGGAAGAAGGCCTGCGTCTCGATCGTGACTGTGCCGCAACGTGCTTTGCTTCACGATGCCGACCACTAGCATTCGGAGATACCGACGCCGTAGCCGTTGCTGCCGCACCTAGCGGGATCGATACCTCCATGGGAGATACGTTGATCCGCCAAATCGAAATGCGATGCTGAGAACCCTTTGCAGCCGAAGGACCGATTGGAGTCGTGCCCGGACATAATCGGCAAAGCGACCGATCTTGTAAAGGAGCTTCGGGAGGCAGTGAGGACTCTTAGTTTGTCTCCATGCCTATGAAGGTCGCGGCATGGTCCAGCAGGTTCGGCGCCCCCAGCGTGCCTTCATGGAGTAAACCGATCCGAGACGGTTAGGGTAAACCGATCCGAGACGGTTAGGCGAGACAACCTCTTTGAGATGCCATCGCCCTCCCCGGGTCAAACGGTATCTGCCGCGACAATCTCTGGAAGGCCCACTCACGAGGTAAGCCGCTTCATCAGGGTGCACCGTGGAGTGACGTAACAGGCGCCCGATCACTCCCTAAGCGCAAGCGTAACATCAGGCTTGCCTTAGCTGTGATGTTACGGCATTGTCCCTGGGTCTAGACCCGGAGGTGACATTTGGCGAGGATCGGTTACGCGAGATGCAGTGCAGAAGACCAAAGCCTCGATATTCAGATCGCACGGCTTAAGGCCGAAGGGTGTCAGCCGATCCGTTCCGAAAAGGTGTCAGGTGCATCACGGGAAGGGCGCACCGAACTGGCGGCGATCCTCGATTTCATCCGCGAAGGCGACGAGCTTTGCGTTTTGCGGGCGGACAGACTCGGGCGCGATACCCGTGACGTTCTCAACATCGTCCACGAGCTTGATCAGCGTGGCGCTTTCCTCACCGTCCTTGATCCTCACGTGTCCACCCGAGGCGAGAGCGGCCGGATCGTTCTGACCGTCCTTGGCATGGTCAGTCAGATGGAACGGCGCTTCATCCTCGAACGTCAACGCGAGGGTATCGAGGCTGCCAAGGCGAAGGGTGTCTATACGGGCGGTAAGCGTCGGCTGGACCGGGACAAGGTTCTTGCGATGAAGGCGGCTGGTGATGGTCCTGCGGCGATTGCGAAGGCTCTCGGCTGTTCCCGCATGCAGGTGTATCGGATCATCGGAGGCGAAAGCGCACCACAGTCTCAATGAGCGTGGATGCAATGAAAGCGGAAAGCCGAAGCGAGGGCTGATCTGAATCCCTCGCTTCGGCTCACTTCTCACTTCGCCTTGGCGGCAATGCCCTTCAAGCCGGCATCGTACACGCCAGCGATGGCCTCCTTCGCCTTATCGTCGGGGGCGCCCTTAGCTTTGAACGAGCCGGTCCAGGTGACCTTGGAACCGCTACCTTCCTTCTCGACCATAATCGTGGACTTGTAGTCTTCCACCGGTAACGGTCCAGACATGATCGTGTAGGTGTAGCTCATCTTCTTATCGTCGCGGGCCTGCTCTTGCTCGACGAGAAGTCCACCACCCTTGAGATGCAGGGTTCGTTGCTCTTTTCCGGAGTTTTTAGACAAAGCGCACGTCTCAACGACCGGGTGCCAACCGCCGATCCCACAGAAGCCACCGATGGTCTTCCACACCGCATCAGGTGAGGCCGCGACCATGGTGCTCTTCGTCACTTCTAGCGCGAAAGCAGGCGTGATGAGGACCGCGACCAGAGCCGCGGCAGAGATAATGGTTTTGCGCATTTAGCGTTTCCTCACAAGTCTTCTTTGACGCGGATAAACACGCCGAAGATTAAGCTAGCGCGCGATCTAAACTTTACCATATGCATCGCGTATACGGATGCGATTCAATCCCGAGCAAAATGCGCCCTTAAACGCGGAGCGTATCACTTTCATGTGTGGCTATCGGAATGAAGGCGGCCGGTGATGGCCCGGCGGCGATTGCAAAAGCCCTCGGCTGTTCCCGGATGCAGTTCTATCGAATCAATAGAGGGAACACCGCTTATTGATCACCGTGAGCGTCAGGCTGAGGGTATGCCTAGGTCGAGACCGAAAGAGCATTGAAGAGTGGCAAACCAACGATCGACGCTGACCGTGCGAGGAAACTTGCGGCGTCGGACATGGGTGGAACGGCCATCGCCCGGGCACTGAACGTATCTCGGGCTTCGGTCTATCGCCTTCTCAATCCTAGTGCCGGGGAAGCCACACTACGCACCCCGGTTGAGCCTATGTAACGGCCAAGCTACAACAACCTCTGGTTGGTTGAGCATACGTTAGGAGGCCGCTGTGGAACCGTCGGAATGTTGCACGTTTCGTATCATTGCGGCCTCTGTTGTCGGTAGCATCATCTGTGCAATCTTCCTATGGTATCGATCGCCCGTATTCGCGATTTTACTAGTACCGGTAGCTGGATCATTGATGGCAGTAGGGGCAATGCTCTTGTTCCAATCAGTTCGTCCGTTCGTATCGAAAGAACCAATCGGGCTGGATGTCAGATCTGACTACTTTATTCGACGACTTGGATTCCGTTGATCTAAAATATTACATAATATCTTTGATAAACTCATTGATGCTGTCACGACTGACATAATCGTGGACTTGCCTTGTCGTTGGCAGTTTACCAACGTGGTCGTGTCGCGGGACCACCGCATTTCGAACTCGATGGACCACCAACGATCTTCGACTCGCCCGGCCGACGGGATGCCTACGCTCTCACGACCATAGCGGCGGTTGCAGGCATATAGAGCGTCATCAGTGGCCCTCTGCGCTCACGTAGAGTCCGCCGATCGTCGCCCACTGTGGAGTTTGCAGTGGCATCAGGTCCGCCTGATGATACCGGCCTTGGAATAGGCGAACCTTTGACGCCGGACCCGCCGGACACCTGATGGCACTGCCTCGTCAGAACCAGGGTATCGTTTGATACTTAGGCATTGTTCAGACTACGTCTACGAGGTCTTATCAGGCTTCTGTGCCGCGCACACGAGAGATAGCGGGGCACTTGAGAGCCGCATGTTATCTCCGTCAAGTGTCGTCGTCCTGTCTGCCTCCGCTCGCAAAACTGACATTACTGTTGCTCGACCTTCCGGGTTTTCGATCGCAAGCCAGAGAGTAAGTAGTTCGCTGGTCTCTTGGATTTGATGCGAAACTAGACCGCAAAAGACCTCGGTAGGACAGTCCAAAGCCTGAGCGAGCCGTTTGAGTGTGGCTTTGGTCTGCCTCAGTCCACCGGATGTCGTATCGTCGGTCGCCATCACCGCCCCCAGGTTGCGCACAACCCATCCTAACGGAGCGGTTGGTCACAATCAAATCACGTCGGAGTGCTCGGTGTTGCCTAAATGCCCCGCATGGCGGCAGAGCCATCAGTTATTACTCTGGCGGGACTGGCGAAACAGGAAACGGGCAGGACTGTGAAAAAGATAAATAAGCTCAACGCGATAGCTGATCTTTACCTCAGAGCGCACGAGATTATCGAGCAACACGGCACGCCCGAAATGCGGTCTCTCATGCGCCTTCTGTTGTTTCAGATCGGTCAAGAACTTGCCCGCCACGAGGCCGGATCGTAGATCACACTCGACTATGGCCGAGGTGCCGCCGTTGGAAGGCGAATATGCCAACTCACGCCAGCCTTTCGAACTTCTCTTGGGAGGTCTGCGAAGGGTCGGAAGCGGAAGTAAGTCAATCGCCCGAAGGCGGACTTTCCCAGGTTCCGAAGAACGTTCAAATGCTCCCCAAAAGGGCCGGAACCGTCTATAAGATTTTAATCACCAAGTAACGCATATTACCGAACAAATATCAGATTCTTAAATCGTGGGTTATTTCGCTTCAACAACTATTCTTATATTAACACCACAGGGCCGATCTGTAAGCGCCGCACTCATCACCCTTGATTTTCCTCCTCGGGCTCGGCGCTGTCCTTATCTTGGTCGAGGGTAGGCTTGAAGAAATCTACTACCGGAACCCCGATTGTCGAAGCAATCCGCTGCAACGTTAAAAGTGTCCGCGCGCGTTCCTCCGCCCCTACGGCTTTCTTCGGTAATCTTGACCGGAATATCCGGTCATCATCATCATCGCGTTGGCCCATCGTAACTTCGCCATTGCCCCGAGCCTTTTGATAGGTAGGATGGATTGGACGCGGGGGATAGAAAATAATGCTGTGGGGCGCCCGCTGGCGATGGATCAAAAGGGCATATGCCAAAAAGGTTTCAAACTGAGGCCGTTCAAGTCCCCTCAATGCTCTTCGCCCCTGTCGCGATCGGCCGTTGGGAGGATGATGTTGAGGCGAATCTTATCCGAGGCGATGCCGTCATGGCTCACCTATTCGGTCTGCCGCCGGAAGAAATGGCCGATGGCATTACGCTATCTCAAATGCTGTCTATGTTTCATCCGGATGATCGTGACGCAGACACCGCCCACCGACGCCGCGTCCGAGAAGATGGAGGCGCTTTCGCTTGGGAGCACCGCGTTGTGACTCCGGCAGGAGAGGTTCGTTGGATACTGGCTAGAGGTCAGTTCGTTCGGGACGCAAACGGTCGAGTTCGCGGGAGTGGCGTCGTAATCGACATGACCGATACGCGCGTTCACGATACTGGCCCTGGATCGGCAGCATTTCTCGCTGCGGACGGGGGAGGGCCGCCTTTGGAGCGTATGGCCGACCGGATTGTGGACGCCTGGGAAATGTCCGGCGGCGTTGGCTCTGATGATTGGGATCGACTTCGTCCGCTATTCGAGAACCTTTTATTTGAGTTGGGTCGCCAAATCGCCGCAACATTGCCTGATGATTCAGAAATCCTGACTGATAAACTGGGTGGGCATGGGATACATTGATATATTCTTAGATGATTTAAAGCCAATCCTAACTTCTGCACACTGTAGCGACTAGTTGCGTCAATCTATCTCCACCTCGTTGTCTGTGGTATAATCATGACCGGAGACAACAAAAATGGACAAAGATGGATTTAACCCGGCGTTTGCAGTTTTCGGATCGCATAGCAGAAACAAGGGCCGCACTAGTATAACGCATCCTATTCGAATCGACGCGATATTTGCCGGTAAGGGTCTCGGGAATATCGGTATAACGTTCTGTCCGGGGAAGGTTCAGGCCGACGCTGCAACCGGATCATGGGCGCGCGACCTCCGAACCGACTTGGAAGCGATATCAGAGTGGGGAGCGAGCACGGTTGTCTCCCTCATTGAGACTCCCGAGATCGAAACGTTGCAGGTCGAGGCAATCGGTGAGGAATGCCGGCGGCTTGGCCTGACGTGGATTCACCTGCCGATCCCGGACGTTTCGACCCCTACAGAAGCGTTCGAAGCATCGTGGGTGACGGTCGGTGAGGGCCTACGCTCCGTCCTGCGCAACGGCTTCTCCATTACGGTGTTCTGTAAAGGCGGTTTGGGACGTTCCGGCACCATCGCGGCGAGACTTCTAACCGAGCTAGGTGCCGATCCTGCCGAAGCCATCAGGATCGTTCGTGAGGCTCGTCCAGGCGCGATCGAGACCGAGGCCCAGGAACAGCACATTTTACGGCAACGGATGATACCAGAACGGATGCCAGCCACGACGATCGACGCCATCCGTGATCGTGCCCTTGGTGCCTTGGTCGGTCTCGCCGTTGGGGACGCAATCGGGACGACGATCGAGTTTTCCAAACGCGACACCTATCCTCCGATGACGGACATGGTCGGCGGTGGTCCGTTCAACCTCAAGGCCGGGCAGTGGACGGATGATACCTCCATGGCGCTCTGCCTCGCTGACAGTTTGATTGCCTGCGATGGCCTTGACGAACGCGACTTGCTCGAACGGTTTTGCCGATGGTTCGAAGAGGGTGAGAACTCATGCACCGGCACGTGCTTCGATATCGGGAACGCCACAGTTTCGAGTCTGAGGGAATACCGCGAGACCGACGACATTCATGGGGCATCCGCTGACCCTCGCAACGGAGGTAACGGTTCGATCATGCGCCTTGCCCCGGTGGCTATCCGCTACTGGAACAATCCGGCGAAGCTTCGGGATGCGGCACGTCAGCAATCCGCTACCACACACCCCGCTCCCGAGCCCTGTGACGGGTCCGAGGCCCTAGCGGTCATCCTTGCGCGGGCGATTCAGGGAAAGCCCCTCAGTGAGGTCCTGAACGCACCCCAAGGCCCATACACGGAGAAGGTTCAAAGGATCGCGGACGGTTCATGGCGAGGGAAGCACCGCGATGACATCCGATCCAGCGGGTATGTGGTCGATACGCTTGAAGCCTCGATCTGGGCCGTAGCAGCGTCGGCGGGTAGCTTCGAGGAAACCGTTCTGCGGGCCGTGAACCTCGGTGACGACAGCGACAGCGTGGGAGCCGTCACCGGATCGATCGCAGGCGCCATCTACGGTTGGTCGGGTATCCCCGAACAGTGGCGGAAAACGTTGGCCTGGAACGTCTACATCGAAGCCCTAGGGAACGACCTCTTCGAAAGGAGCGTGCGATGATGGATGACGACGCCGAAGTCCGTAGGACGGTCCTCGCCCGTGATGAACTCAGACGAGGATCGGGTTTGCCTCGGCTTGATATCGAACGCGAGATCGAGAAAGCACAGCGACAACGCACGAACCAAGTCGATGCCGAGACCTTCATACCTCATGCGATCATTGTGACAGAACGGAGTAGCCCGACGCAGATTAATAGTGCGGGCTGGTTCGGCATCGGCAAGCTTCTCCGACTTCGCCTTGATCTTATTCAAGGCGAGGACACGTTCGTTCAGCAAGCTATGAACGGTCTGGCGAAACGCATCATTGATTTGGATTGCGTGGATTGGCGCGGGCAGATTCCTTGGTTTGGGGCACCGGCATTCCTGGTGATAAACTATGGTGAAGATCATGCCATCCGTTATGATCTGGATGGAAAATACATAGAGACTTTAGAAGGAGCTCTACCAACCGGCTATGGTGCACAGACGATCCATTTGGCGAGGGAACACCTGTCACGGAAAAACGCTGCGTCACCAAGTAATATTACTATCCCATAGATATTCTTTATCATTCAAAATGGATAGTCGCAACAATGACCAACGACTCGTGCTTCGCACCCTTCGGAGAAACAAAAATCCTTGCTTATGGATGATTGTTGGATTGCGATTCTAAGCGTGGCCTGTGTTTCATTCCTTACCCGTGATCACACTTTCTCTTTCTCGAGGGTGGAAGGTGGAAGTCAATACCATAAG